>DASTZB010000459.1:0-8417 GCA_035764525.1 Chitinophagaceae bacterium
GGCTAATGCCAGGACCTTATTAATGTTTAAGCAATCTAATTAAAAGGAATCTTACAAAGAATATCATAATTTGCTTTAAAATAATTTGATAGGTTTATTATATGAATGACTCAAAAAAAGCAGATCGTATTGTTGAAGCCAGGATGAAATTAAAAGCAAGATTTGAAGAGAAAATAAAAACAACTCCATCTGTTGCTGATGATAGACCTATGGGTCATGGAAAATTGAACAGACACGGAATGCCTGAGATTCCTGTCGGACAGATCATCACAAATAAATGGCCGGTACTTGATTTAGGATACCAACCAGGAATTTCATTAAGCGAATGGAGATTGAAATTAGATGGTGAGGTAGAAAATCCAATGGAACTTACCTGGAAAGATTTCATGTCATTGCCACAAACAGACGATACTTCAGATTTTCATTGTGTAACTACCTGGTCAAAGCTTGGGATGAAATGGAAAGGTGTTCGATTGTTAGATCTGGCTGCATTAGCTCAACCTAAAGATACCGCAACTCACATTCTATGTTATGGGTATGATGATTATACAACGAACGTGTCATTAGAAGAAGCATTAAAACCGGATGTATTATTAGTTCATACTGTTGAGGGAGAACCTTTACCTAAAGAGCATGGAGGTCCAGTAAGAATGATCACTCCGCAGTTGTATGCCTGGAAAGGTGCTAAATGGATAAACCAGATCCAATTTCTGAAAGGAAACAAATTGGGTTTTTGGGAAGAAAGAGGCTATTCAAATACAGCATATCCCTGGAGAAATGACAGATACAGTTGAGAAGATTTTTTTTCAATGATTAACTACTCACCTGGTATAACCGTCAACTTCAATGATTGCATCTGCAAAAGCTTCTGGTGCTTCTTGCGGGAGATTGTGACCGACACCACCTGTTATAGTTTTATGTTTATACTTTCCAGAAAACTTTTTTGCGTATGAATTCTCTACAGGATGAGGTGCACCGTTAGCGTCGCCTTCAAGTGTAATGGCAGGTACAGTAATGATCGGTGCTTGTGCCAACTGGTTTTCTAAATCCTCATACTTTGATTCACCTTCAGCGAGACCTAATCGCCAGCGATAATTATGTATTACGATATCGACATGATCAGGATTGTTGAAGGAGGCTGCACTTCGATCAAATGTGGAATTATCAAAATTCCATTTTGGTGAAGCGATCTGCCAAATCAGTTTTGCAAAATCATAGCGATATTTTTCATAACCGGCCCAGCCACGTTCGGTCGCAAAATAATATTGATACCACCATTGAAGTTCAGCTGCAGGCGGCAATGGATTTTTGTTCGCTTCCCTGTTACCGATCAAATATCCACTTACCGAGACTATGCCCTTGCATCGTTCAGGCCAAAGTGCTGCAATTATATTAGCGGTTCTTGCTCCCCAATCGCATCCACCAATGATTGCTTTTTCAATTTTGAGTGCATTCATCAGATCTATAATATCGAGAGCAAGTGCAGATTGCTGACCGTTACGAAATGTTTTATCTGAAAGAAATGTTGTAGAACCGTATCCACGTAAGTATGGAATTATCACTCTGTATCCGGATGATACCAGGAGAGGCGCAACGTCAGCATATGTATGAATGTCATACGGCCATCCATGCAGAAGAATTATCACTTTATCGTTAGCAGGACCGACATCAACATAACCCACATTCAATAGACCAGCATTTATTTGCTTCACTTCAGTAAAAAATGAATTTGAAATTGATTTACCCACGTAAATTTTTGATGGGCTCTCAACAAGCTGGCCTTTCCAATATCCCAGCATTGCTAATTCTATAGCTCCTAAACTCATAAAAGCGTTCTCTAAAAAATTGCGTCGGTCGTATATTTTTCTTTTGACATCCATTTAAATTTTGTTTATCTGTTGTGCATTCGTGCTACTGTGTCCTCCAAGATATTTCTTTCAATATTTGTATGTCCGATTATTACAAGTGATATTCTTTTTTAATTAACGCAATAATGTTTTCCGCTCTCTCATATCTTTCCATGCACCATTTCCTTTGAAGCCAACGGGCTCCATACAGATATTGCGCACTTGTAAGAAACTGGTTAATAAATAGAGGGTCTTCGCTTAGAAGCTTTCCTTTAAAAGGCGTTGGTTCCTTACCTTCCTTTAAAATTTTTAATAGTAGGTCAGCATTAAATACTTTGCCTGCTGCCGTCATGTAATCTCCTAACCTCTCATTGATAAATTCATTCTGAAGGATTATATTTTTAAATGAATTATAATAGTCAGATACGTTGTCGGTCAACTGTCTGCTGCTTATAAGGCGCAGCAAACCCGATGATTTCATCTGGTCGTATGTGCGATCAGTAGGAGAAATAGCCGGTTTTCTATTAGTAGCAATTCTTGCAAGAAAATATATCCTGCATAAATGTGTATTTCTTTCTGAATTTTTCATTAATAACATCAATGAATCAACGATGCCCATGAACTCAATCGTGTTGTTATTATATTCTGAATAAATTGCAGTATCCGATTTTAAATCTTCATATAGGTTCTTAATATATCGTACAACTTCCTTGTGTTCTATTTTATGCTCCCTGAAATTCTCCACAAGGAATCCGCAAAACACTGCAAGAAACAGCATAAAAAATTCAAACAAATAATGGCTGAATTTTTTTCCGGATGCATCATGAATACGATGGGTGTGAGTTTCCATATATTTTTTTTCAAATATTGGCGTTACACTTTAAGCGCTGCTTTCTCAATACTTGCTGCAAAAAGTGGAGTTTCCATTCGATTATGATAGATTGAATTAGGTTGACGCTGGGATCTGAACACTTCAAAAGGAATACCCTGACGTTCGAGACTTTGCATCATATCTTCAGTTGCATGCGATGTTACATGATTAGTAAATTCACATTGTGTATTGCTGATAGCTTTGACACTGAGCTCCCATTTTACATGAAGGACGACCCGACCAGTTGGAGTAAAGACATCAGAAAAAGAAGTAAGCACAAGATGGTTTCGTTCCGATATTTCTTCCTGGTAATGTTGAACCATAAGACTGCCACCAATCACTTCCACATTGATTGACATGCGACGGCCATCGGCACCGATCGTTTTAGCAGCAGAAATATGTGCCGGTGAACAATGCTGGTATTCATTTTCGGATAAGTTAAAGACCCATTCAGGTATATTTATGCTTTCTATAGGTGCGTTGATAATGGCGCTAAAGCTTGAATCAACGAGCTGATCTGCGACTTTCATCATAAAAATTTTTTAGTTATAATTTTTTTGAAATGATTATTTCATTCACCGATGTGATTTAAATAACTCCCGACGTTGCGTTCAAAATCTCCATCATCCTGTATACCCCACAACTTCAGCTTTTGAGAAACAGGATGCCGCTCAGGTCGCATATTCGCCTTGATGAATGCAGCTCTTGATTCGTTCATATGCTCCATTGACGCTTTTGGTGTTCGCTGATTTATCATTGTTTTTGCTTCCCTGGTTATGACTGCATCAAATTGGCTGATACGATTGGCTAAATTGAAAACAAAATCATCAAGCTTGTCATCCGCAATAAGCCGATTGATTAGTCCATAACTTTCGGCAGTAGCGGCATCCATATCTTCTGCGCCGATGATCATCTCCAGCGCCCTGGCTCTCCCAACAAGTAAAGGAAGATTTTCCATGGAACCACCGCCCGGGATAGTAGCGACGCCTACTTCGAACTGACCAAAAATTGCTTTTTCACTTGCAAAGCGTATGTCACATGCGGCGGCAAATTCAATACCCACACCACGGGTTCGGCCACGTATCGCAGCAATACTTATTACCGGCGATTCATAAAGTGCCAATGCTACATCGAACCACGGAAATAATCCTGAGGTTGTTTTACGGGCTAAAAGTTCTGATCCTGAGCTAATATCAAAATGAGCTATGAAATAATCTGGGATTGCACTGTCGAATACGATCACTCTCAATTCTGTTGATGACTTCATGCGGTTCACTACTTCCTCAAGACCTGTAAGCAACCCGGGTCCAAACAAATTAAGAGGCGGCGAGTCAATGGTCACTTGCCAGAAACCAGCATTATGGATCGTTAATTTAAGAGGAGTCCCTTCTATTTGTTGTGTTGACATTTCAAATGTTTTGATTTATTGATTAATTTCTATTGGCTTGCCCTGAAGAATGGACGAAAGTTCTTCAGTAGTTAGAATTGCATGCGCATAAGTAGGGCCATTGAGCTCATGTGCAGCATGCATATGCTCCCATGTATTGGCAGCACTTGCATCTTTTATCAACGTAACGTGATAACCTAATTCCATAGCCATCCGACCTGTTGCTTCTATACAGGTATTGGCCAGCATGCCGATCAGAATTACGCGGTCTATATCATGTTGTTTTAACTGATGGTCGAGATCTGTATTTGCAAATCCATTTTGTGCCCAATGTTCTTTGATGATAATATCATTGGGATGTGGTTGAAAATCCTCATGAAACGTACCACCCCATGTATCTTTTGCAAAAATCTGACGGTCCCTTGTAGCTAGCTGTGTGCCTGTTGGATATTTCCAGTTTAAATAATCGCTGAGCTCTGACCGATGATGGGGAACGAATAGAACTTTAATCCCTAACTCACGGGCCATGCTTGTTACTTTACCCATGTTATTGAGTAGGTGAACAGCCTCTACAACTTCTTTTGATTTGCTATAACTTTTACCATCCGGATGAATAAAATCATTGTAAGGATCTACAAGCAGAATACCTGTTCGCCCGGGTTGATAGGTGCCATACCTTTCAAAACTCTTTATTGTGTGATTATTCATTTTGTTTATTTTTTGTCGATGAAAGGAAAATATTTTTGAAGCATTGCTCTTCCTAAATACTAACGGAGTGATTTGAACGCAGCACGCAGTTCTTCTGCCATTAATTGCGGTTGTTCCCATGCAGCAAAGTGTCCACCTTTATCGACCTTATGGAAATAGATCAGATTAGTAAAGGTTTTTTCAACCCAACTCTGTGGTGCCTGGGGAGTTTCACCAGGAAATACCGTAAATGCTGTGGGAACAGACACTGGGCCCTTCGGAACCCGTCTTGCCTCTTCCCAGTAAAGGCGTGCAGCAGAAGCGCCGGAGTTGGTAAGCCAGTATAACGTGATGTTGTTTAGAATTGCATCAAGTGTAAGTCTTCCATCAGGATTCCCATTGATAGCTTTTACCATTTGTTCATAGCTATGCGCATCGTGATCAAGTAACCAGGCAGCAAGGCCTATTGGTGTTTCAGAAAGGCTAAATCCTATTGTCTGCGGACGTGTTGCCTGCTCTGTAAAATAACCAAGGGTTCGGCTTTTTCGTTGGTCATATGCTAGCTTTTCTTCGGCGGAAAAGCCAGCGGGCGCAGGCTCACCCAATGCAGTAGCTCTTAAAACTTCGGGAGGAATGCTCAGTAAAAAATTCATATGAATTCCCAAAAGACCCTTTGGTGCAAGGTGAGCCAGTGACTCTGAAATCCTTGCTCCCCAATCACCGCCTTGCGAAACGTAACGGTTATAGCCAAGGCGTTGCATCAATGTATCCCAGGCACGTGCAATACGATCGGAGTTCCAGCCAATATCAGTTGGCTTGCCTGAAAATCCATAACCTGGCATTGAAGGTATTACTACATCAAATGCATCTTCCGCTTTTCCTCCATACGCTGTAGGATCAGTAAGTGGTCCGATTACATCAAGACATTCGAAGATTGAACCGGGCCAGCCATGTGTCATTATCATTGGCAGCGCATTGGGATGTTTGGAACGCACATGAATGAAATAAATGTCAACACCATCTATGTTAGTCACGAATTGTGGCAATGCATTCAGCTTTGCTTCGATCTTACGCCAGTCATAGTTTTTCAACCAATAGTCAGCAAGTTTATGCATTGCTGCCAGTTGCACACCCTGTGTTTGATCAGCAACGATTTCCTGGTCGGGCCAGCGTGCAGCTTTGATACGGTTCTTAAGATCAGCAAGATCTTTTTGCGGAACATGTACTGTGAATGGTCGAATTGTTGTTGAATTGATGCTCATAGATGTGTTGTTCTGCGCATTACTTATATTAGTATTCAATATCATCGTGCCGGCAATCACAGTGCTGCCAACGATGTTTTTTGTATTTTTCATTTTTTTGATTTTTAAGGCCAAAATTCATTTATAACTAAGGAGAAGTCAAGCTTCAATCGAGTGACCCGGACTAAATTGACCGTGAACCGGCAATTCGCGGAGTTGTGTCAATAGATAGATTGGGATAAGAAATTGCCAGTGTATCTTTCACTGCTTGTCAATAGTAATTTTTTTTGGCAACAATAAGCACCACGAAATATCGAGTTGCTATTGGGTTCACCATGAAATAAAACTGTAACTTCGGAAACGATCTGGCAAACGAAAAGTATTTGGATACAGTTTAAATTGGAGTTTTATTGTTTTATCGTAATTGATATTGTATCCTTTGACTTTATATTGTGATGAACTACTTCTTGAATCAACACTTTTTATGAGCCTGTCTTACTTTCAGACTGTTCATAATAAAGAAGAATATGCTGAAGCCGCTTTTTATATGCCTCCTGCTTTGCCTCGCAACGATCATCGGATCATCGCAGCTTTCACCACAACAGTCCATTTCAACAGCAGTTTATCATCCGCCATCTTCAGACAAAGATTCCTGGCAACGTTTGAATCTGTTTCTTAGTTCAACTTATTTTCAAGTTGTTAAAGAAGGCCAGGTTGATTTGGATAGCAGCCTAATGTATGCCAGTCATTCACTGGGTATGAGCCGACTTTCGATATTGGCTGAAGGGATTGATGATCCTGGTCTTTTGGCCAGGTCGCAATGGATTGACCAAAATAGCCCTTCAACCGGTATCCGCCTTCTTGCTGAATTCAAGGGAAGGATGCATTTACAGGAATTAATATTACTTGGTGCATATTATGCATTTCATCCAAAAGGTTATGCCCGTTACAAAGACAGTGTTGAATACTTTGTTTCGAAAGCAATTAGTGAAAGTGGGTCTTTAAACGAAGAAAAATTAGAAAGACAGGCACTTTGTGTGCTAGTCAAGATATATGCGCAGGCAAATAATTTAATGCAAACAGATTCTACATTCAACTATTTAATCCGTAAATGCCAGGCATCAGATGATTTGGCAACAGAAGCCAGAGCCTTTATGTATCGCGGATTATATACGCCATTTTCTCCAACCACAACCCAAACCAGAATCATAGACCTTGAAAAAGCAATTGCTTTATATCTGAAATCGGGAAATACGGAAGGTCAGATCAATGCTTATACTGATGTTGGATACTTACAAACGGTTTCGGGTCAAATTCAGAAAGCCTACGATGCGTTCTTAAAAGCATTTCAGCTCGAAGAAGAAAATAAATATCCCTATGTTCATTACAATGCTGATGCCATTGCTATGATAACAATTAGGCAGGGAAAGTTTGGTGAACCACTTCGGTACACACTTGAATCAATAAAGTCTGCGGAGACCAGCCGTGATAGTATCGGATGGGCATATTTTTATAGCCGCTTGTCCTTTCTGTACAGGTCTGAGGGATCAAAAGAAACAGAACGTGCGGAATGGCTGGAAAAGGCAGTGAACCGTTTCTTACAAGACAAAAACCCAGCAGTATACAATATCCTAGGCGACAAAATAGAAGCAATGTCTGAGGCAGGACGCAACAATGAATCGTTAGCTCTTGTGCAGCATATTGCATCTCAATTACCTCCGGCAAACTTTACCGAACAATTGTTTTACCATTATGCTCTGGCAATATGCTATACTAACCTTAAGCAGTTTGAATTGGCCAAATTGCATTTACTAAAAGCTGACTCAATGGAAACTCAGGCAGAAGCCTTCAGAGGACCCCTGAGAAGATTGCAGATTTATTATCAATATGGCTATTTATATTTTAACGAGGGCAAGTATCGGGAAGCGAAGCCATATTTTGAGAAGAATTTAGCCTCAGGTGATTTGGGGGGATCAAATTTGGCAAATCGCATTCAGGCCGATCTTAAATTGATTAAAATTGATTCCATCCTCAACGATCCTGTTTCCGCGGTAGTTCATTACAAGCGCTATACAGAGCTCATTGATTCAAATTTTAGAGTGAGCAAAATCAGACAGGCGGAAGAACTCCAGGTCCTTTACCAAACACAGGAGAAAGAAAGTCAAATCGCATTATTAAATCAACAAGCAAAACTTGAGCAAGCCAATTTAAAACAAGCTACTCTTGTAAAGAACTTAACCATTGCTGGTATTGTCGCTGTTTTGATCATAGCTGTACTATTCTATAGGCAAAGCAGTCTGAGGAAAAAGAATAACAATGTGATCACTCATAAGAATGAACAACTTCAACATCTGCTCACTGAAAAGGAATGGTTATTAAAGGAA
>DASTZB010000460.1:0-11772 GCA_035764525.1 Chitinophagaceae bacterium
CAGCCGTATCGGGCATGTAGTTTAAAAAGTACATGGCATGAGTAAACGATTCAGATTATGGGGCATGCCGGATAATTCTGAATCGTGGAAGCTGCAGCAAGAATTGGGCATTGATATTATTAATACGGATAAGATCGCCGAATGCAGTGATTATTTTGTCCAGGTGAAGACAACCAAAAAAGTAACCTGCAATTAATCATTTTCATCGTGCTTGTTTTCGCATGTCTATTTTTCAGAATTAGATATCACATAATCTGATATCTAATTTGTAAATTCTCTTCTACTTCTGTTTAATCTTATTAAAGGTTCAATCTTCATGGCACAACAGCAATGCCGACCGCAACTTATTAGGTTCAGTTACACCAATATTTTAAAACTCATTTGTCGGGAAAGCTATTGGCTAGCAGTTGTCTTACATGTTATTGTTTGTCTTAATTCGTTTACCAGCTATCTAAAAAATCTATTGGCATAGTATTTTCATCATGTCAATTAAAATAAAACTTATGACAGACAATAACAAAATACTGCAAGGAAATAGCGACCTTGAAAAAGGGGCGTATCTGGGTGCCATTGCGTCTATCGCTACTGCAGATAGGCAAGCTTCGGACGAAGAGATGGAATATATAGCTGGATTGTGCGAAGCGGCAGATCTTTCTCCTGAACAAAAGGAATCTGTAATGCGTGCAGCTACAGAATTATCAAGCGATGATCTTACCCGCTGTTTGGATATATTGAAAAAAAGCGACCTCAGGTTTTCATTAGTGGCCGACCTGATGACTTTCGCTAAAACTGATAAAAATTATAATGAAGCTGAACAGGCCAATGTAAAAAAGATCGCAGTTTATTTAGGTGTAGATGAGCAACAATTTTCCCTCTTAGATCAATTTGCTGAAAAAACAAAATCAACAGATATTCCCGCTCCTGTCAGCGAAAATAATCATCAACACTTCTTATCTTCTTTGGGAATGAAACAAAAACTTCAAAGTGCTGGTATTGATGGTAGTAGTTTAATGAAAGGATTAATAGGTTTTGCAGCGCCAATGATATTAAGCGGATTATTTTCCAGAGGACATGGAAGGTCGTCTTCATATGCAGGCAATAACAGCAATGGAGTGTTTGGAGGCGGTGGGTTAAGCTCTATTATTGGTATGCTTAATGGCGGGAGAGGATTCGGAAGTACAGGTGGCTTATTAGGAAAAATTTTGGGTCGCAGCTTTTAATCATTCTATTCAAAAAATAAAGTCCGGAAATAGTGATGATGATTACCTCACGGGTTTTTATATGAATAATAAATATCTTGGGGAATTTCTCTATTATAAATGAGCATTCCTAATGATTGCGATTGTTGGCACAGTTTTTTTATAAGGATAAAAAAATCAACTATGAATAATTTCTGGAGGTCGTTGATCGCTGGTTATGCCGGATGGAAATGGGGAGGTGGGTGCCTTGGCGGTATTGTTGTTTTTATTATTGTGTTTTGGTTGTTAGGTTATATACACTGCTGACTGTTCGCCAAACCCAGGATGACGTTAGAAGGATAACAAAGTTATGTTGATATTTTTTCTCACTATTAATAAATGATTTGAGATCGCGGCGGGCACGGTAGTGACAGGATTTTTGCCCGCTGCGGTTATTTTTTACATTACTGAAAGAACAGGTCACAGCCTTGCACGGTACTTGTTGTCCTATTTCTATTAATACATCAACGAATGCCTGAAAAAATCCCTGCACTTACAAAAAGCACATTAAAAAAGCTGGCGCAGGATCCTATTGCAACTGCCAAAGCAATTCAACTGGTGTATGTAAATAGCAAAGATGAAGGGATCGAAAGAATACCGGCAGGAAAAGGGTTTAAATACGTGCTACGAAAAAAACCTGTAAAAGATAAATCAACCCTCCAACGTATTCGTTCATTAGTTATTCCTCCTGCATGGAAAGATGTTTGGATCTGTCGCATTGCCGAGGGGCACCTGCAGGCCACTGGTCTTGATGTACAGAAACGAAAGCAATATCGCTATCACCCCATGTGGAATGAACTGAGGAACAAAACAAAATTTTATCGCCTGCCGGAATTAGGAAAATTGTTACCCACCATTCGTAAGCAAGTCGATGCTGATCTTTCTTTACCCAGCCTGCCAAAGGAAAAAGTGTTGGCGGCAGTTGTGAGTCTGATGGAAAAAACGGGCATCCGTATTGGCAATGAATTTTATGAAAAACTTTATGGCTCATTTGGCCTTACTACATTAAAGGATAAGCATGCAGAAATAAAAGGTAGTCATCTGAAATTCTCTTTTCGTGGTAAGAAGGGTGTGGAGCATACAGTATCATTAAAAAGTAAGAAGCTGGCGAAGATCGTTCAGAATTGTCGTGATATTCCTGGTAAAGAATTGTTTCAATATATAGATGAAGAAGGCAATCGTCAATCAATTGATTCAGGAATGGTGAATGAATATATTCGCAAACTCACGGGTGAAGATTTTACAGCAAAAGATCTGCGTACATGGTGCGGCACGTTAGCAGCTTTAACGGCAATTACTGAAAATGGTCTAGTGACAGATGGTGATTCAAAGAAAAAAGTAATCGCGGTGTTAGATAAAGTGTCGGAACAATTGGGCAATACAAGAACTGTATGCAAAAAATATTATGTGCATCCTTCACTGCTTGAACTCTACGAAGATGGCAAATTGGATAAGTGGTTATCCAAAAAAGATAGTACTACTAAAAACGAAAATGGCTTGTCCCCGATTGAAAAAACATTGGTGAATATTTTGGAAAGCTTGTGATCGGGCCCGGCCGAACTTTTACTACCTGATATAATATCTTCTGGCACGTTTGCTGTATAGTTTATAGACAGCCCCGCTAAGCAAATACTGAACTTATGAAAATTCTTTTGATTTTTTGTGTCCTTTGTTGTTCGCTTATTTCTTTTGCGCAACAATCTCCCGATTCGTTAAAGGTCAATAATGACATGCTGTCGTTGCCGGACAGTGTAAATAATTTACTCGACACTATAGACAAAAGACCCCGTAACGCGTATGGTGATCTGTTGAATGATGATCCAAATTATAATCGCAGGTATTCAATTGGTCTCGTCCTGGCAAGAGTGACAAGTTCCAATGTTTTTGGGTGGGCTTATAGTCGCTATGTTATGAAAGAAGAGTGGGCCGAGATCAGTATCAAAACAATAAAAAATAATTTTAAGTATGGATGGGAATGGGATAACGATGGCTTTGGAACAAACTTTTTAATTCATCCCCGTGCAGGCAGTGATTATTTTAGTGTTGCCCGTAGCAACGGTTATAGCTTCTGGGCTTCTTATCCATTTTCTTTTATTGGAAGTGCTCAATGGGAATGGTTTGGTGAGAACACAAAACCATCAAAAAACGACCTGGTCAATACACCTATCAGTGGTGCATTTTTAGGTGAAGTATTATATCGGATCAGTTCCAATATTCTTGATGACAGAAAACGTGGACGTAACAGGGTATGGCGTGAGGCTTTTGCAGGTATCATTAATCCCACAAGGGCATTAAATCGATTAACACAAGGAAAAATGTCGAGAATAACACCCTACGATGTTTACCAGCAGGAACCATTAAATGTTACATTAAGCGTGGGTGCACACAGGGTAAACGTAAATAATAAATTTGCGACAGGCAGTGCCAACGCGATTGTCAATTTGCAATTAGATTATGGAGATCCATTTGAGATCAGGAGAAGAAAGGCATTTGATGTTTTTCGCCTGAGATTAGAAAGTCGCTATGGTGATGACAAAAGAATTATTGACAATGTGCTCGGTTATGGATTGTTGTTTGGAAAAAATATAATAAAAGGAAACAATGGAATGCTGGTCGGTATCTTTCAGCATTTTGATTATTGGAATAATAAAGAATTTGAACTGGGAAGTCTTGGGTTTGGACCGGGCATTATTTCAAAAATAAAATTCAGAAAGCATTCGAATTTGTATTCAGGATTGCATTTTGCAGCTGTGCCATTGGCAGGGCACAATACACGATTTGGTATTGATACTTCTGAATTTCGTGATTACCCATTTGGTGGCGGTTGGGAAGCGAGGATCGAAGAAAGATTGAATATTGGCAAATGGCTGAGCCTTGGATTCAATGGTTATTATTATTGGATACATGATTATGAAGGTTCAAATGGAAAAAGCCAGGTTGGCATTTTAAAACCGATGTTAACGCTTCGATTGATTAATAATGTGAGCCTTGGTTTCGAACATCACATTTATTACGATAATCGTTTTATCGATAAAAACACGACACTGCATTCGAGAACCACAGAGCAAAAGATTTTCTTACAATTCTTTTTTGAGGATCGAAGAAGATATGGAAGATATCATTGATACAGATCAAATGACCTTTGTATCAATAATATCTCCTACTTGCGATTGCAAATGAATCATCTCTTTTAAGGCTTCTAATTTTTGTTTCACTAATTTTTTTGCCATTTCATCTACTAGATTTCCATCCCTATCGAATTTCTTTTCAGCCTGCGCTACCAATACTTCTGGCTTATAAACAGGTTTCATATCTAAAAAAAGAAATACATTATGGAAAGACATTTGCATTCTTACTGTACCCCATAATCCCGTTGTAGCGCCAATCACAGCTACCGGTTTGTGCAACAGTGGGGAATCTTCGCCCCGTGATGCCCAGTCGATTGCATTTTTTAATCCGCCGGGAATGGAATAATTGTATTCGGGCGAAGAAATAAGAATTCCATCAGCATCTGTTAGCATTTTTCGAAAATGTTCTACTACCTCCGGCCGTTGTTTAGCAGCTGGCAGATCAAGATCAGCATTATATAAAGGAATATCTTCTATTGAAACAACATCCATTGAAACATTGGCCGGTAATAAATGTGCAGCAGCCTTTAAAAGCATGGTATTATATGATCCTTTTCTCAGGCTACCAGACATACCAACGAGTTGAATAAAGTCACTCATAAAATGTTTTTAAACCTAATACAAAAATTATTCCTTGAAAACGAGGCGGCATAAACCTTGTGCTGATGAATTATAAAATAAGAAGTTATGATCAGGAAATTAAAATCAGGTGAATACAGGCTCTATTCAAGAAAGAAAAACCCAAAAACAAATAAGCGAAGAAATCTTGGCACTTTCACTTCATTGGCGGCGGCACAAAAACATGAGCGGGAAGTGCAATATTTCAAACGACATTAATAAGCTTCTTCTTATTTCGCTTTGGATTGAGTTTTGCAATTTGCAGACTTAATGGGTGCCTGGGAACTTACCATGTTACTAATTGGAGAAGTGTTGCTTACACTTGCCTCCTTCTCTGCGATTATTGCTCTAATAGTTTTTGCTATTCGCAAACCTATACGAAAGCACAAGCCCATCGATATGATGATCTTTGATAAGATCAAGCCACAGGTGAATACGATCAACAATAATTTCATGTTGTTTATCACTTTTTTGGGTAAACACCAGTTTCTTATTCCCGCCAACCTTATTCTTATCTTTTATTTTTTGGTAGTAAAAAAACAAACATGGTTTTCAATCAGGGTGATCACAATTGCGATAAGCAGTTTAGTATTGATGTTATTATTGAAACAATTATTTCAACGCAAGCGGCCTTTATCACCATTATTAAAAGCAGCCAAAGGACTAAGTTTTCCCAGTGGTCATGCCATCATGGCTGTTACATTTTATGGATTATTTATCTATATTTTACAACATAGCATTACAATTGACTGGTTGAAGTGGTTTCTCACAATTATCGTATTTGTGTTAATTGTATTGATTGGATTTAGCCGTATTTATCTACGTGTGCATTATGCAAGCGATGTAGCTGCTGGGTTTGTTATCGGTTTGCTGTGGCTGTTATTATCACTCACAGTTTTAAAATGGCTGGAAGGCTATGTTACTTCATTATGAAGGTCTCTTATTTTACCAGGTCATGAAAAACAGTTCCTGCTTCAGTGCTGTTGAACCAATTGAATTGTTCATGTAGTTTAACCACATCGCCTATTATAACCAGGGAAGGTGAGCTGAACGCCTTACCAGCAAAATCTTTTGCGCAATCGATCAATGTAGTTGTATGAACCTGTTGATGAATAGTAGTTGCTTGTTCGATTACTGCCAATTTCATTGCCGGTTTTTTAGAATATCTTAAAAGAAGTTCTGCAAGATCACAAATATTTTTTGCCGCCATATAAAATACTAATGTATCAACTGAATTAGAAAGATGTTTCCATGTTTCAGGGTTATAATAACTATTAGGATTATAAGTAAGGATCTGCACACCTTGTGAATGTGCTCTTGCAGTCAAAGGAATTGCAGCATAGGCTGAAGCGCCGGATGCAGCTGTGATCCCGGGAATAATTTCAAATGAGATATTTTTTTCTTTCAACGCTTCCAACTCATCTAGTACGTTGCTGAAAAAAGCAACATCGCCACCTTTTAACCGTAACACTTTTTTTCCTTGCTGTGCATGTTCAATTATCAAGGTAGTTACTTCTTCCTGTGAAAAAGAACTGTCGTTGTATCCTTGCTTACCTGCAAACAGGATCAATGCATCTTTTCTTGCATGCGTTGAAATAATATCAGGATTTACCAAACGATCAGTAATGATCACATCAGCTTCTGTTAATCTTTTTTGTAATTTTAAAGTGATCAGTTCAGCATCTCCCGGGCCTGCACCCGCAAGAGTCACAAAACCTTCGTTATTTATGTTTTGTTCTGTCATTTCAATTATATTTCGTCAATGGTCAATGGTGACTTGTCAATGAACTGCAATCATATTCGCCATTCACGATTTGATAAGAACTGCCGCTACTGTGCTATTACTAGTTTCATCAATCAAGATCGCACTGCCATTTTCACTCAATGTTTCATAAATATCATATACTAACGGTGCAGCGGTCTTAATAGTTGCTTTTACAACTTCGTTCAACTTTACATTTCCTTCAACAGGTTGACGCTGCAAACTATTTACGTCCAATTTGTATTCCACATTTCTTACGATGGCTCTTACCTGCCGGCTGTTATGTTGCAACAAATATTTATTCCCTGAGATCAGTGGCTTATCATCCATCCAACAAAGTAATACTTCTATTTCATTTTTTACCTGCGGGAGATTATCAACTTTTACGATAGAATCGCCCCGACTGATATCTATATCATCTGCTAATTGAATCACGGCGCTTTGTGGTGAAAAAACTTCTTCTACTTCTTTTCCTGCGATCTCAACAGAAGAAATAGTTGTTTCAATATCCTGTGGCAACACTTTTACTTTATCGCCTCTTCTATAAACGCCACTAATAATTTTACCAGCATAACCACGGTAATCATGTAGATCTTCGGTCTGCGGTCGAATTACAAACTGCACCTGGAATCTTGCATCAGTTAAATTAATATCACTATCCAATTTTACATCCTCCAGAAACTCAAGCAATGGCTTTCCATTGTACCATGTTATATGTGTTGACCTGTCAACAATATTATCGCCATCTAAAGCGCTGATCGGAATATAAGTAACATCATTCAAGCCAAGTTGCTTTGCCACGTCACTATAGTCAATTACAATATTATTAAACACATCCTGTGAATATTCTACCAGGTCCATTTTATTAACTGCAACAACGATGTGAGGAATTTTAAGTAATGATGCGATGATCGAATGACGGCGTGTTTGTTCAACTACTCCCTGTCTTGCGTCGATCAAAATAATTATCAAACTCGCATTAGATGCACCTGTGATCATGTTGCGGGTATATTGCACATGTCCCGGCGCATCTGCAATAATGAATTTGCGTTTGGGTGTTGAGAAATACCGATAGGCAACATCGATTGTAATACCCTGTTCTCTTTCTGCACGAAGCCCATCAGTTAGCAATGCAAGATCAACTTCCCCATTCTCTTTGTTCTTTGTTGATTTTTCTAAAGCCTCCAACTGATCGATCAGAATATTCTTGCTGTCGTACAGCAAACGACCGATCAATGTGCTTTTGCCATCATCAACACTACCTGCGGTTATAAAACGTAGTAGATCCATAGTTAATTAAAAAGTAGAAAATCAAAAGTTAAAACTTCTTCGTTCACGACATTTTTTTACTTTTAACTTTTGAATTTTGAGTTTTAAAAATATCCATTCTTCTTCCTATCCTCCATTGCTGCTTCCGTCACTTTATCATCGATCCTGGTTTCTCCTCTCTCACTTATTCTTGTTGAAATGATCTCATTAATCACTTCATCTAATGTTGCTGCATTCGATTCCACAGCTGCGGTACAGGTCATGTCTCCAACAGTACGGTAGCGAACTTTTTTTGTAAGGACTATGTCATCATCTGCTGGTTGCACAAATTCACTGATGGCTACCAACTGGCCTTCATGTTCGATCACTTTTCTTTCATGAGCGAAATAAATAGAAGGCAGATCAATTTTTTCATGACGTATATAATTCCAGATATCCAGCTCAGTCCAGTTGCTGATCGGGAACACTCTTACATTTTCTCCTTTGTGAATTCTGCCATTGTAAATATTCCACAACTCAGGACGTTGAAGTTTTGGATTCCATTGACCAAATTCATCACGAACAGAAAAAATTCTTTCTTTAGCCCTGGCTTTTTCTTCATCACGCCTTGCTCCACCAATACAACAATCAAATGTGAATTCTTCAATTGTATCTAATAATGTATATGTCTGTAACCAGTTGCGGCTTGGGAATTTTCCTTTTGGCTCGGTGAGACTTCTTTGTTTTATTGTATCCTCAACTTTTCTGACAACCAATGTTGCACCTACTTCATTTACCAGTTTGTCACGAAAGTCCAGTGCTTCAGGAAAGTTATGTCCTGTATCAATATGCACTAAAAGAAAAGGGATCTTACCCGGAGCAAAAGCTTTTCTCGCCAAATGAACCAACGTGATAGAGTCTTTACCACCACTAAATAACAAAGCTGGTTTTTCAAACTGCGCAGCCACTTCACGAAAAATGTGAATGCTTTCCGATTCTAATTGTTCCAGGTAATTGAGATGATACTGACTCATACTTCATTTATTAGTCTACCAACTTAGTGGGTTTATGTTTATAAAAAAAAGCCTATAGCTTTTATTATTGTCATCTTTATTTTCCTACATGGGTTTCAGATTCCGTTACTGCATGAATATGCAAGCCACATTCTTTCTTACTGTTATCCTCCCACCACCAGCGACCCGCACGAAAATCTTCTCCGGGCTTAATAGCCCTTGTACAGGGTGCGCAGCCAATACTTACAAATCCTTTGTCATGTAAAGGATTGTAAGGAACATCATTCCTGCTTACATATTGTTTCACTTGTCCCCATGTCCAATTCAGCAATGGATGAAATTTTATGATCTGGTTGACTTCATCCCATTCAAGCATTGGCATATCGTGCCTGTTGTTACTTTGCTCTGCACGGATACCAGTGATCCAGATCTTTTTTCCCTTTAAAGCTCTTTGCAAAGGTTCTACCTTTCTTATATGGCAACATTGCTTGCGATTTTCCACTGATTCATAAAAACTATTCGGTCCTTTCTCACTTACAAACTCCTGCAATGAATTTGCCTCGGGATAATAAGCTGAAATGGTGAGTCCATATTTTTCAACAGTCCGACTCCATGTTGAATATGTTTCAGGAAAAATTCTCCCGGTATCAAGTGTGAATACTTTAACCGGGAGTTTGTTAGATGCAATAAAATAGGTGATCGCCTGGTCTTCCAAACCAAAACTGGTGGAAAACACAACCTCCCCGGGAAAACGGTTTGCAAGAATTCGTAATTGCTCTGCAATTTCTTTTCCGCTTAATTCAGTTAGTAATTCACTTACCAAGGCACTCATGTTATTTTCTATTAAATCTTTTACTTCTTATGGCAGAGCGACAATCGTCATTATAGATTCGGTTGCGGTGTATAACGCAAATATGGCTTAACAATCTTCACACCTTTTTGAAACTTTTTCTGTGCATCTTCAGTTGATACTGATAATGCGACGATCACATCTTCACCATGGTTCCAATCTGCCGGTGTAGCTACGCTATAACCTGCAGTCAATTGTAATGACTCCAATACACGCAACACTTCATTGAAATTACGCCCTGTTGTTTGCGGATAAGTAATAATCAGTTTTATTTTTTTATCCGGGCCAATGATGAACAATGAACGAACGGTTTGCGTTAGTGATGCATTAGGGTGGATCATGTCATATAATAATGAAACATTCCTGTCTTCATCTGCAATTAGAGGAAAATCAACCGTGCAGTTTTGTGTTTCATTAATATCATTGCGCCAGCCAATATGTTTATCCATCGGATCCACACTCACTGCAAGTACTTTTGTATTTCGTTTTGCAAATTCTTCTTTTAATAAGGCCGTTTTGCCAAGCTCTGTTGTGCATACAGGAGTATAATCTGCAGGATGTGAAAAAAGAATACCCCAGCTATTGCCTAAGTATTCATAAAAGTCAATTTCTCCTTCGGTTGTTTGCGCTTTAAAATTAGGCGCATCATCACCAAGACGTAGTCCCATAAAAAAAGGTTTTTAGATGAACGACGAAGATAGGTCAATTGCCCTACCCTACCAACCGGGTAGACTGGCTTTGACAAAATTATATCATGGCATGGAAGCGAGGTCTACAAGTGTTCGTTTCTCGAGTATATTTAAAGTGGCATCTCTTACTTCGATCATAATATCATGCAGGGCGCATTTCTTTTCATCACAATTTTTACAACGCTCATAAAAATAAAGACTTACACAAGGAAGCATAGCAATGGGCCCGTTTACCTTCCTAATGATATCCGCCACCCGTACCTTAGCAGGGTTTTTTACTAAAAAATATCCTCCTCCTTTTCCTTTTTTACTATCGAGCACTCCAATTACTTTTAATTCAAGCAAGATATTTTCAAGAAATTTAAGAGGTATTTTTTTCTTTCTTGCAATTTCCGAGATCAGTACCGGTCCTTCCTGGTATTTTTCTGTCAGGTAGGATAATGCTTTTAATGCGTATTGAGAGCGTTTAGATAACACAATTATATAATTTCAAGAGTGTAATGAATCGGTGAATTTTTTTGCAGCATGGCAGATACGCCGCAATATTTTTCCAGTGAAAGATCAATTGCTTTTTTCACTTTGTCTTCATTCACTCTATCAGTTTTCATTTTATAAGCTATATAAATGTCCTTATAAACTTTGGGGAAATCTTCTGTTTGCGCCGCTTTTACTTCAATGGAGAATTCAGAGAATTCAACCCGCATCTTTTTTAAAACATCTACAATGTCAATTCCCGAACATCCCGCAAGCCCAGCTAATAAAAGGGCTTTAGGACCAAACCCATTCTTGCGACTTCCGTCAATTTTAATTGTATTGTGATCAAGACTGCTGGTGAATTCGTGATCTTTATGCCATATAGTATTTGTTATTGTCATACGTGGTGCTTTTGATCCTGTAAGACATTTTCCAATGTCCAGTCAATTCGTTTTTCAAAGTTATGTTTTCGTTCGTTACAATTTTGCTTATTACACACTTTGCAGGAAAAAGGCAGGCAGCCATCTACATGTACAAATAATTCAACCGATTCTCCGAATTCCTGCCGGACAAGAGATGACAATGCATCCACTTCGGTATGAGCTTCATGCACATTTAAATACCAGGGAACAGTAAGATGGCAATCGATGTGAAGGATCGAACCATATTTGATCACACGAAGATTATGAAGATCGACCCAGTTCTCTCTTTTGTTTTTATTTAACAAGTCAACGATCTTTTTCAGCAATTCA
>DASTZB010000461.1:0-6287 GCA_035764525.1 Chitinophagaceae bacterium
ATTAAATGATAAAATAACAACAAACATTTGCCCCACCCTTCGGGAAAATGATGGACTTGCCCTGAGCAGTCGCAATATACGATTACCTCCGGATGATAGAAAAAAAGCGACAACTATTTTCACGGCTTTACGTTACATAAAAGAGAATTTAAAAGCCGAGGACACAACAAAAATTAAGGACGAGGCAAATGAAATGCTATTGCAAAAAAAATTTCGCATTGATTATATTGAAATAGCAGATGCCGATACACTTGAGTTAGTTGAAAATTGGAATGGAAAACAAAAAGTAGTTGCGCTTGTGGCTGCATTTTTAAGCAACGTGAGATTGATCGATAACATGGTTATCAATACATAACTTTTCCTTTAGCTTCAATCATGTATTTTTGTTTGTATGCAAATTGAAGTTTTAAAATCGAAGATCCACCGGGCCGCAATCACCGAAGCAAATTTGAATTATGTAGGAAGCATTACAATTGATGAAGACCTGATTGAAGCGGCGAATATTATCGAGAATGAGAAAGTACAAGTAGTGAATGTAAATAATGGCGAAAGATTGGAAACCTATGTGATTCGTGGAAAAAGAGGCTCAGGTATTTGTTGTTTAAATGGACCGGCTGCAAGAAAAGGAATGGTAGGTGATATTGTTGTCATCATTTCTTATGCTTCTATGGATATTAATGAAGCAAAAAAATTCAAACCCTGGATTGTATTTCCAAAAGAAGGCAATAAACTATAGAGACCCGGCAGTTTTATGAAAACAAAATTCCTTACTATTTTAAAATACCTTTTCTTCATTGCTCTTGGAGGTTTTTTTGTTTGGTTGTCAGTTCGGCACCTCACTCACGAAAAATGGGAAGACATAAAACATGCTGTTGCCCGTGGTCGTAAATGGGTCATTTTACCAGTGATACTTTTTTTATTGATCGCACATTATAGCCGGGCGATGCGATGGAAACTATTAATGGAGCCCATGGGATATAAACCTTCCAATTTTAATGTATTCGCTGCTGTTATGATCGGGTATCTTGTAAATTCCGGTGCGCCGAGACTCGGTGAAGTTTTTAAATGCACTTTATTGGCTCGTTATGAAAAATTCAGATTTGACAAATTGATCGGTACGATTCTTATTGAGCGGGCAGTGGACCTGGTTTGTCTTATCGTCGTCTTTATTTCAGCCCTCACCGTAGAAGGAGATATTTTCGGACAGATGATGAAGAATTTGGCAAAAGAATTTTTTTATGATAAAACAGGACATCTTTCAACACAAAAATTATTGATCGCATCAGGTGGCTTTATTTTATTTCTTATCCTGTTTTATATCGTGTTAAAGCAGTTTGGTCATATTGATATGATTGCCCGTATAAAAAAATCAGTTAAAAATGTTATACACGGTCTTTCAAGTATTAATAATCTTGAACATAAAGGTTGGTTCATATTCCATAGCGTAGTGATCTGGACAATGTATTGGTTTGCTTCAACGGCGGGTCTTTATGCATTAAAGGAAACACAATATCTTGGTTTGCCAGGCGGACTTGCCGCATTGGTTGTTGGAACAGTTGGCATCATTTTAACCCCCGGCGGTATCGGAGCATATCCTGTACTTATTGCGCAGCTATTGGGATTATATGGTCTTGATCCCGAAACAACAGGTATTGCTTCCGGAACATTGATGTGGGCAGCGCAAACCGCTATCATTCTATTAGGCGGTATGATTTGTTTTGGGTTGATATCCAAATACAATAAAAAAAAAGTCATTCTTTCAAATCCTGAACAGGCTTTTCAGGAGGATATTATATCTAAAAATTAATATTTTTCATCGGGTCACTTCCTTAATTTTATCCATCACAGAATAATTGATGATAAAATGACTTCGGATAAAAAAAATAAAACAATTTTCAGGGATGTAAGCTGGCTATCATTTAACGGAAGAGTATTGCAGGAAGCGGCTGATTCAACAGTGCCTTTAAGAGAAAGAATTCGTTTTCTCGGAATTTTTTCCAACAACCTTGATGAATTTTTCCGTGTACGGGTAGCTACACTGCGAAGAATGGTAAGCGTTGGTGAAAAATCAAAAATGCATCTTGAAGATAATGCGCAGCAAATACTGGATGATATTCAAATGACGGTACTTAACCAGTTAAGTGAATTTAACCGCATCTGGGAAAATATTTTTGCAGAACTAAAGAATGAAAAAATATTTATAGTAAAAGAAAATGAATTAAATAAAGAACAGCAGGAATTTGTGACAAGGTATTACGAAGATGAAGTGAGTACCAATATTATTCCCTTGATGATCGAGAGCATCCCAAATTTTCCTTCGCTTCGTGATAAGTCAATTTATCTTGCTGTTGTAATGTGGAAAAAGGAAAGTGCATTAAAAAGAAAATATGCACTCATCGAAATCCCAACAGTGTTGAATCGTTTTGTATTGCTTCCTTCTCCCCGACCCGATGAACATCACATTATTCTTCTGGAAGATGTCATTCGTTTTAATCTTCCCGAAATTTTTTCTTTTTTCGGGTATGATCAGTATTCCTCTTACATTTTTAAAGTTACCCGTGATGCAGAAATAGACATCGATAATGATATTCATACTTCAATTATTCAAAAGTTAGAAAAAGCATTAAAGAATCGCAAAAAAGGAAAACCGGTCCGCTTCGTTTATGATCGTGAAATGGATCCGGGCATGCTCGAATATTTGATCCGGCGTTTAAATCTTTCAAAAAGAGATAATCTTATTCCTGGTGGTCGTATTCATAATTTTCGTGACTTCATGGAGTTCCCTGAACATATCTTTAAAGTGAAAGGTCAACGTCGTAAACATTTTGATCATCCATTATTACAGGAAGGAGAAAGAGTGACAGATGTTGTAATGAAAAATGACCTGATGCTACATTTTCCTTATCATTCTTTTAGCCCGCTCATAGATCTCTTGCGTGAAGCTGCTATCGATCCTGACGTAACTACAATAAAAGTTACTGGTTACCGGCTTGCTTCGCAATCAAAGATCATGAACGCATTGGTAAATGCCGTTCGCAACGGAAAACAAGTGACAGTATTACTTGAATTAAGAGCAAGGTTTGATGAAGAAGCGAATCTTGAATGGAAAGAGCGTTTAGAAGAAGAAGGTGCAAGAGTGTTGATCGGAGTTCCTGATATGAAAATTCATGCAAAGATATGTTTGATAAAAAAACGACTGCATGATAAAACGGTACAATATGGCTTTGTAAGTACGGGGAATCTTAATGAACGTACTGCAAAAATATATGCAGATCATTGTTTACTTACCAGCAATAAAGAGATAATGACTGATATAAACAGGATATTCAATTTTTTGGAAACACCAAGATTAGGTACAGATTATCTTAAAGATTGTTCGATGGTAATTCCAAGCCCGGATATACTTCGAAGGAAAATATTCGATCATATTGAAACTGAAATAAAGAACGCAAAGAATGGAAAACCGGCGGCAATGACACTTAAGATGAATTCTCTTTCGGATGAATCACTTATTATGAAATTGAATGAAGCGGCGAAAATTGGTGTTGAACTGAATTTAATCGTTCGCGGAATTTTTTGTATGCGTTCGGAAAGTAAAAAATATTTGAAACCGGTAAATGCTATTAGCATTGTTGACGAGTATTTGGAACATGCACGGGTGTGGGTATTTCATAATAATGGCAAAGAGAAAGTTTATATATCTTCGGCAGACTGGATGGTCCGGAATCTTGATCATCGTGTGGAAGCAAGTTGTCTTATCACTGATGAGCAGATCAAGCGGGAGTTAAAAGATATACTCGATATACAATTAAATGATAATGTAAAAGCACGGCGACTGAATAATGAACTAAGTAATGATTATATTAACACAGGTAGAAAAAAGATCCGCAGCCAGGTTGAGACCTATAAATACCTTTACAAAAAAACTCAAACACCCGTAAACGTTGAGATTAGCAGCAATTGATATTGGAAGCAACGCAGCAAGGCTACTTATCTCCGATGTAATAATGGGACCGCAGGGCAACCCCGAATTTATAAAGGCAGCACTCATTCGTGCCCCGTTAAGATTGGGTTTTGAAGTTTTTGATAAAGGCGAGATCCCTCCGAATAAAGTTGAAAAGATCATCAAAACAATGAAGAGCTATAAGCTGCTTCTTGATGTATATGAAGTGAAACATGTAAAGACTTGTGCCACTTCTGCAATGCGTGATGCAAGTAACGGCGCTGAAATAATTCGTAAAGTAAAAAACGAGACGGGAATAGAAATAAAGATCATCTCAGGACAGGAAGAAGCTTCATTGATCTATGAAAATCATATTGCAGAAAATATGACGAAAGAAGAATCTTATCTCTATATTGATGTTGGAGGTGGCAGTACAGAACTTACATTTTTCACTGATGGCAAGCTTGTGTTTAAAGAATCATTTAATATCGGGACGATCCGGTTGCTGAAAAACCAGGTAAGCGAAGCATTGTGGGATGAGATGAAAGAGTTTATTAAGCAAAAAACAAAAGGTTATCACCATGTCACTGCGATCGGTTCTGGTGGAAACATCAATAAAATTTTTTCTCTTTCAAAACGAAAAGAAGGAAAGCCATTGGGTCTTGATCTGTTGAGGGATTACTTTAAAGAATTCAGCAATTTAACAGTTAATCAGAGAATGACCCTTTATCATTTACGTGAAGACCGTGCTGATGTTATTGTTCCTGCTCTTCTTATTTATATCAATGTAATGCGCTGGGCCGATACTGAAGAAATTTATATACCTAAGATCGGTTTGGCGGATGGATTGATCCATACACTTTATGAAGAAGTGAAAGAACCACGTTTAACTTGATTTTTTCATGAAATTGCAAATACTTTTGGAGTAAGGAATTTTTAATTCAAGATATGTCAGTTAATAAAGAAGTTAAGAAGGTTACGACTAATACGTTGCAGAAGATGAAGCAAGCCGGTGAGAAGATTTCAATGCTTACGGCGTACGATTTTTCTTTTGCAAGAATCATTGATAATGCCGGCATAGATATTATTCTTGTCGGTGACTCAGCTTCTAATGTAATGTTGGGTCATGAGACAACACTCCCGATCACTATTGAACATATGATCTATCATGCTTCAGCAGTAATTCGTGGCATTAATCGTTGCCTGGTTGTGGTAGATCTTCCTTTTGGTTCTTATCAGTCCAATTCTGACATTGCTCTTGCTTCTGCAATTCGTATCATGAAGGAAACCGGGGCTCATTCAATAAAATTAGAAGGCGGCGAAGAAGTGATTGATTCAGTAAAAAGAATTGTGTCTGCAGGAATACCAGTAATGGGACATTTGGGTTTAACGCCACAGTCAATTTATAAATTCGGTACCTATACAGTTCGTGCCAAAGAAGCGGATGAAGCCAATAAATTACGACGGGATGCAAAGCTTTTGGAGAAGGCCGGTTGTTTCGCCATCGTGCTAGAAAAGATCCCGGCGGAACTTGCAAAAGAAGTAACTGAAAGTTTACACATTCCTACTATTGGTATTGGAGCCGGCATGTATTGCGATGGTCAGGTTTTGGTAATGCATGATATGCTTGGCATCAACACAGAATTTAAACCACGATTTCTTCGTCAATATTTAAATTTAAGTGAGCAGGTTACTAATGCTGTTCAGCAATACATCAGCGATGTAAAAGGGAAAACTTTCCCGAACGAAAATGAACAGTATTGACAATTTTAAGGTTTGCCTTACGTTGTAAAAAAAATCCGGAAAGTAGATCGATAACGATAATTTAAACATATGAGAAAAGGTTTTTTGCATAGCTTTATCGTATTAACAGGAGTAATTGTTTTTAGTTCTTGTCAAAAGGAAGTCGACCCCAGCATTATTGCTACTCCTAATTCTCCTTCGACAACTGGTAATCTGAAAGCAAAGATCGATGGCACACAATGGGTAGCAAATTCCGCCGAAGGAGCCTCCCGAATGCTTGGTCTTATCAGTATTGGAGGACGAAGCACTGATAGAAAATATCTAACGATCACTTTGACAGATTCCGGTGTTCATAATTATACGCTTGACAATAACTCAATGAATGCGGCTGCTTATGTTGATAGTAGTCTTTCAAATGCTTTTAGCTTTACGACTAACCAGGGAATAAACGCAGGCGATGCTGGAGGCATTGTCAATATCACATCCATCGATGCTTCAAACAAAAAGATCAGCGGTACATTTTCATTTAGAGTTTTTAGGCAAATGGTCGGGGCGCAAAGAACATTGACAGAAGGAAGTTTTACGAACTTATCTTATACCA
>DASTZB010000462.1:0-12547 GCA_035764525.1 Chitinophagaceae bacterium
GTTGGCATTACGATCAAGAATAGCAGATAATTGTGCGTTGCCTATAAGCGAATTTCTCCTGTTCCCAATATGAAGGACATTACTGTAATAACCATATTGTACACCCAATGAAAAGTTGGTACGGGGTGATAGTTGTCTTTGCGCAAAAGCACCGACATGGAAAGCAAAACCAGCCTTAATATCCGAAGGCTTTTGTTGTACAGGAGGTGGCGAAGCAGTTCCGCTTCCTACCGGGTTTTGATAAGCGAAAGCATCAGCGGATTTTGATCCTCCAAAAGAAATACCATTGTCATTTAGGGATGAAATCCCTGGTGTGACATGTACTCCCCATTTCCATTTTTTTGCTGAAGAATCTTTTTTTACGATCTCAGGAGTAGGGTCTTTTTTTGGATCTCTTTTCAAAAGCGTATCCGATTTTATTGGATCATTTTTTTCTTGTTCATGTATCACGACTTTTGCAGAGTCAATTTTACTTTCAACCGGTTTTACTTCAGGCTGTTTGATTTCCTCTGGTTTTGCGATCGTTTCAGGGCTTGTTTTCACCTCACGTGCGTCTTTAGTTTTGCCATCATCAATAATAGTATTTTTCTTTTTTGAATTCGCTGAGGCAATAGCAGTAGGAACTTCGGCATTATTATCTATTTTAGTTTTTTTAGAAACTGGTTTCACATTAGTTTCATTCTTATTTTTCTTTGGTCTAATCAGTTCATTTTTTGAAACAGCGATGTCCTTTTTATCATCAAATGATTTATCGTCCTTTGATTTATCATTTACATCGTTAATAGTTGTACTCTCTGTCTCTTCCTTTTTTGTTGTTTCTGTATTTTGTTTTATTGCTGAAGAGTTATTTGCTTCTTCAGCAGATTTAGAATTTTCATCCTTTTGCTTTTCTGTTTTTGCAATATCATTTTTGATTTCGCCAAATAAATTGCTGCGTTGCCAATAACCCAGCAATGCAAGGCCTGCCAGCAAGAATATAATAACGAATATTCTTCTTTTCTTTTTCTTTTTAATTCTTTCTTCCACACGCAGCCATACATTCTCTGAGGGTTTGAACCTCAGGTCCTGCATTTCGGAAGAAACCTTTTTCTCAAATTCATTTTCCGGCATAAACACCAGTTTTAAAATTTATTTCATCATTTTTTTTTATCCATGCGATCAGCAAGGCTCTTGCTCTCGCGTACTGCGATCTTGATGTGCCCTCATTTATTCCCAGCATCTTCCCTATTTCCACATGACTAAACCCTTCCACCGCATGCAGGTTAAATATTGTTTGATAGCCTATCGGTAATTGTCTCACAAGATCAGCCAGCTCCTTACCCGTCATTTTTATTTCCGGGTTATCATATGCAACGGGGTGCAGGTTTTCATTATCAAAAGAAAAATCATGATTGTAACGGGAGTTCTTTTTCAGGAAATTCAGGGCTGTTGTCACCATTATTCTTCGTATCCATGCACCCAGTTCGCCTTCATATTTATATTGGCCAAGGTTTTTAAACACTTTTACAAACCCATCCTGCAGCACATCTTCGGCATCGTCGATCGATTTAGTGTAGCGATAACAAACGCCCAGCATCGATTCGGCAAAATGATCATATAGCTGCCGCTGGGCAGCCGGTATTTCCCTGATGCATTCCTTTACCAGCTTTTGAGTGTCCATTATCCTTTACTTAACAGGTCTGACAACAAGTTTTTCTTCAACGTTGCATTGTAAATTTTAAACTATTTAATAACATTCCCGTCAGAGGCATTGCCTATTTTTACTAACTGAAAATTGCTACCATGAGAATAATTACCAAATGCCTGCTTGGCAGCCTGTTTATCTGCATTTTCATCTTATCATGTCAAAAAGAAGTAAAAACGGATAACCCAGTAACCGGAAGCGGTGGTACGGGTACTGTTGTAAACCCAACTCCTATCCAGGGAAATGTGACAGGTAAAGTAATTGACAATAATAATAACGCTGTTCCCGGCGCAACCGTAAAAGCTGGTAGTAATACTACAACCACCGACAGTCGTGGTTTGTTTCGCTTTAATAATATTCAAATTGATAAATACTCTACTACAATAACTGTAGAAAAAACCGGTTTCTTTAAAGGTTATCGTGTATTTCCCGCTTCTGCGAACAATACAAATTTTGTTAAGCTGAAACTTGTTCCAAAAACATTGATCGGCAGTATTGATGGTACAGCAGGCGGCTCAGTTAGTCTTCCCGATAATTCTAAGATCACTCTACCAGCATCAGGTGTTATCGTTAAATCAAATAATCAATCATATTCAGGCAGCGTGAAAATTTATGCTGCTGTGATCGATCCTACATCAACAGATATTTCACAGATAGTTCCTGGAAGTTTCCAGGGAATCGATGCAAATAATTATCGTGTAATATTAAAATCCTTTGGAATGCTCGCTGTAGAGCTGGAAGGCAATAGTGGTGAGCAATTGCAAATTGCACCTGGTAAAACTGCAAAGCTTAGATTTGCCATTCCTTCATCTTTACTTTCAACTGCACCTGCTACCATTCCTCTTTGGTCAGTTGATGAAGCCACAGGTCTTTGGAAGCAGGAAGGCAACGCCACTAAAGGAGCTGATTATTATGAAGGTGATGTGAGCCATTTCTCATTCTGGAATTGTGATATAAGCAGTCAAACTGTTTTTCTCGAAATGACAATAGTAACTGCAGAAGGACCGTTGAGCCATGTACAGGTAAAACTTACCCGACCCAACGGTGGATCAAGTTATGGCTATACAGACTCATCGGGACATGTTGGCGGCCAGGTTCCAAAAAATGAAGCATTGACGCTTGAAGTATTGAACACCTGCAACCAGGCCATCTATACACAAAATGTCGGGCCATACAGTACAAATACAAACCTTGGAACGATCGCTGTTACGCTTTCTCCTTTGAATACATTGCAGATAACGGGAAGCGCTGTGAATTGCAGTAACCAGCCAGTTACAAATGGCAATGTGGTTGTTTACTTTGAAGGACAACCTTACAATCGTCCTATAAACAATGGTAATTTTTCATTGACCATAACCCGTTGTTCAAATAGTTCAGGTGCGGTAGAAGTAATAGCGGTAGATAACGTTGCCAATCAGCAAAGCAGCAGCCCATGGACAGGAGCTGCCTCAACAGGAACGATAAACACAGGGGCTATTTCCGCATGCGGTACATCAACAGTTAGTTTTATCAATTATTCTGTTGATGGCACAAATTATAGTTTGAGCACTGCAACACCGGGAGATTCAATTACTAGCTATGGTAGCGGTATCAGCGGAACAAATCAAAGTGCGACAGGCATTTCTGGTTTTAGAATAAGTCAGCCAAATATGAAAATTAACTTTTCTACACAAGGAGCTGCCGTTGGCACATTCCCATTACAATATTTATTAGTTAATCAATATGACTCAGCGCAGGTAGTAACTCCATTTAATATAAATTTTACAACCTATGGCACCCCAGGCCAGTTTATTGAAGGAAATTTTACCGGTCAGATTCGTGATATAAGTAATAATCTTCATAATGTATCTGCTACATTCAGAGTAAAAAGACATTTGTAGATTAAACGAGATATTCCCTTTATAAAAAATTTAAGGGCTACCAGGTGGTAGCCCTTACTGCTTATATAGACCTGAAAAGAAAACTCAAATTGTTGGGTCGGCAGGTGTGTTAGTATTATTATCCCTTTCAGTAAATGGATAAGGGAAAAATGTCCTGTTCCTTTCTTCAGTTGATGAATTAGGTGCAGGACGACCAAACCTGCGGCTGTCTTCAAGTTCCTGGCCACTAATAAACATTTCAAGCCGTCTTTGCTTATAAATGTCCTGTAGCAAGTCAGCAGTTGTCAATGGACCACTGTATGCCGGTTGGGCAGCACCAATGCCATAAATGTCTGTAGTCTTTGTACGAACAGCATCCAAAGCTGTCTTGCTTTGGGCACCTAAGTTTTGGCGTGCATAATTTTCAGCAATGATCAAATTCATTTCACCTGGAAGATAAACGGGGTATGATGCAGTCGTATTAAGAGCAAATGCTTTCAAAGGATAGTTTACCGCATCTACTTTTCTGATATAAAAACCAACACGTGGGTCTGTGGCAGCAGGTACGGGAGCTAACCCATTTTTTAAACCAAGCGTTGAATCAATAGCACCAAACACATTATTACCAAAATTCTGTTCGCCAATTGGATTTGTTGTGGTTGCTGTAAATCTGAATTCAGATTTTATTGTCTGACTTGCTGCCGCAGCAAATGTCAATGCTTTATTACCGGAAGTAGCATTGTATGTTCCGGTGATCATACTTTGGATATTATAATATCGTGCTAGAAGCGCTTTTACTGTATTCTTTAAATCAATTCCTGCAGGCACCTTACCATAAAATTTTGCGCTCGGTATTGTTGTTGCCAGATCTGCATCAGCACTTTCCAAAACTGTAATTACTTTTTGCAATGCATCTGCCCTGGGACTGAATACTGCGTTATCTCCATTTGTTAAAGGTATCTTTTCAAAAAACTGAACAAGAGTGCCCATGCTTAAAGCGTAAAAAATGCTTGCATATGCTTTAAGACCAACTCTGTCAGTAGGATCAGCAGCAACACTTAAGTTGTTTAATACCGTTTCAGACTCTGTCCTGGTTAATAAACACTGTGCCCACATTTGTATTACAATCGCATTACCCCGGGTTACAGCTCCTTTTCCTGTTTCCAATTCTACTTCAGCTGCATTTCCAGTGTTTAATGTATGTAATGCAAACACACTAAATCCGCCGGCAATAGATGCAGTATATAATGGGCTTTGACGACCAATGGTAAACCTTCTTTGCAAACCTGCACACAAGTTCATTAATCCATCCACACTGGTGGTTACACTTGGCTCTGATGCTGTACTTGGATTAATATATTCTTTATTGCAGGAAGTAATAAGTACAATACTTCCAGTGAAGAGCAATAAAGTGATTTGTTTTATTCGTATCATTTTCATTGTATTAATTTTTAAGATTAAAAACTGGCTCTGAAAGTTAATTGGACTGTTCTTGGAATTGGTACATTTCCAAAATCTATACCCCGCAACACTGAGCTGTTACCACCTGCATTGGTTTCAGGATCATAGCCATCATAATTATCAAAGCTTACCAGATTTCTACCTATTAAAGAAATAGAAGATGAGTTAATAAACTTAACGAATGAAGGGAGTTGATACGATACAGCGACTTCCCTTAGCTTGATATAAGAACCATCCTCTACACGCCACTCTTCTGTATTATAAATACTGAAAATGTATCCTCTTGGTAAAATACCTTTTATTTCTTTTTCTGAATAATCACCAATTCCTACGCCCTGCCTGGTTCTTCTGTCAGCATTAAACACTTCTTGTCCTAAGGCACCATCAAGTAAGAAACTAAAACTTAATTTTTTATAATCGAGGTTATTACTAAAACTTACAACCCACTCAGGATTTGGATCTCCTAACCCTTTTCTCAATAAAACTTTATCTGTCGGGTTACTTACTGCAGCGATTGGCCTTCCACCTGCATCCAATGTTAAATTGCCGGATTTATCTCTTTCAAAATAATTACCATAAAAAACTCCAACAGGATAACCTGCTAAAATGGCTGAAGGTGATCCTCCTGCATTAGCAAGGAATATCGGAGTTACCTGGCTAGAGGCTGTGACTAAATTTTTATTATGATTTACAGAAGCAAAAATATTCCAGGTAAGATCCTTACCTGAAACAGGCGTTGCTTTTACTCCAAGTTCCCAACCTTCGTTGGTTACGTTGCCCACGTTTTCTACCCTTGTGCTGCCACCTGATGATGGTGCAAGTATCCTGTCCACCAGCAAAGTATTATCCACGATCTTCTTGGTATAATATGTGAATATGAATCCCAATTTATTATTTAGCAAAGAAAGATCAGTACCGATCTCAAATTCGCTTGATCTTTCTGGTTCTATTAATGCATTTCCCAATGCTGTATTAATATTGTAAGTAGCTACGCCATTTATACTACTTGCCAAATAGGTGGAGAATCTGTCATAAGAACCAATACCACTTATATTGCCCGCTAATCCCCATGAAGCTCTCAACCTGGCGGAGGAAAACCAATTGTTCTTAGTTCCTTTCCAAAAATCCATATCATTAATAGACCATGTGCCACTTACCTTTGGATATACATACGTTCTTGTATCTTCCGGGAAAGAGGTACTGCCATCAAACCGGGCAGCACCAGTGAGATAAAATATATTCTTATACCCAAAAGTCTGTTGTGCAAAAGCGCCAAATATTTGCCGTTCATCAGATGTATATCTTGGGTCCAGTTTTACCGCTGCTCCATTAATAGTTGTAATACCATTTAACAGATCGCGGCCTTCATTAAATAACCCGGTTATTTTTTGATATTGATGATTAAACCCGACGACTGTCAGGGAAGAAATATTTTTAAACTTTGTCTGGTATGAAACGTTTATATCATTATTAATTAAAAATGTATTTACAAAAGCATGTCCAACATAGCCAAGCCCTTCCTGTGCTGATATATAAGGATATCTTTCGATCAGGTTTCTTCCTTCCTGGGCAATATTGTCAATACCGAGAACGTAATCAATACTTAATCCTTTTGCTGGTTTAATTTTAATTTGCAGATCACTTATTGTTCTGTTAACTGCCTGCGTTAAAGACATATCTTCAATTACACTCAATGGATTGACCCTTGTAGGTTCTACACCTTTCAGATTTCCTGCAGCGTCCCTTTCTTCAATGTTGTATAGGTTATTAGTGATATTTACAGAGTTGATCGGGCTCCAGAAAACATTTCCATTTGGTTTTTCATTTGAAAAACTATTTGTATAGGCAACGCCTCCAATAACAGTTACGTATTTATTGATTATTTGTTCAATTCTTGCTTTAAAATTAAATCTCCTAAAGTCAGTGTTCTTAATGATGCCTTCATTTTTATAGTAGCCACCAGAAAAATAGTATTTCGTGTTTTCAGACCCACCACTTAATGAAACATAATTATCAGTGCCTAATCCTTTTTGAAAGATCTCATCCTGGTAATCATATCTTGTAACATCAACAAGAGTTGTTGGCAAGCCGCGAAATTGTCCGTCTGACCGGGTATAGCGGATAAAGGTACCTGGCCCTCCACTCGAATCAGTGCTGATATTTCCTAAGCGCAATGCAGCAGAGCCAAATTGTTTTCCATAAGTAGATATGTAAACTCTTTTTCTTAATGAATTGGAAATAATACTTGTACTGAAATCAATTTTAAGTTTTCCGGTTTTTCCTGATTTGGTTGTAATTAATACTACACCATTACTTGCCCTGGAACCATAGATTGCCGCTGCAGATGCTCCCGGAATGATATCGATCTTGTCAATGTCATTGGGATTGATATCTGCAAGGCGATTAGTACCTAGCTCTGCACTGGCACCTGCAGCTACATTCATATTTGTAACGTTCGTGGTTGCATTGCTTACAATTACACCGTCGACAACATAAAGCGGTTCTGAAGAACCTTTAATTGTATTGGTGCCTCTCATCCTGATCGAAATACCTCCTGATGGGTCGCCAGATGTTTGAGTTATCTGCGCACCTGGAACCTTGCCTTGTAATGATGCAGCAAGATTTCCTGATCCCGTATTTGTAAGCTGTTTAGAGCTTACGGTATTAACTGTGTTTCCTAATTGTTTTCTTGATTGCCTTAAAGAAGAACCAATAACAACAACCTCATCAAGATTCAAAGCATCCTGTCCAAGACTTGTGTTAACAGTATAAGAGTTTTCACTGCCAACGCTTACAGTTTGCTCTTTTGATTTAAGGCCGACCCCGGTAAACTCCAATACATATTGGCCTGGCTTCAGATCAGCAAGGAAACTATAATTGCCTCCGAGATCGGTTGAGCTTCCAAAGCTGGTGTTTTTTACAATAACAGAAATATAGGGAAGCCCCTTACCATCTGTACTTGTAACCTTACCAGAGATCTTAACCTGGCTCATGGTGGCTATGGAGGCCAGGCAGAAGACTAGCACAAGACTCAGTTGATAATACAACGGTCTTGAAATTTCTTTTCGGTTCATACGTTTTTTGTTTGTATAATTAATGTGGATATACTTCATGCAATCTTACAGGGAACGGATCTATAATATCTCTACGCCTTTTGCTTTATAGGCCTCAAAAATTTTTTCACCGGGATCTAATTCGGTGATCATAATATCCAATAGGTCAAGATCTCCTATTTTTAATTTTTGTTGTGTATTTATTTTTTCAGCAATTGTCAGCGCCACTACTTTTTTTGATGATTGGATCATCGCTTTTTTCACCTGTACCACGTCCCAGTCATTATCGGTAAGACCATGCTCGGCATCGATCGCATTTATGCCCAAAAAACAAATATCCGCGTTTATCTGTTTGATCTTTGTAATCGCATCACCACCCACCGTGATCTTTGAATTTTTTGAAATACGATCGCCAATAAATATCACTTCGATATTTGGGTGATGAATATATTCCATCGCTGCTGGTAAACTGCCTGTAAAAAAAGTTGCACGTAAATGTTGTGGTAATGCTTTTGCTAATTCAAGTATCGTCGTACCGCCTGTTGTAAGAATAAACATGCCATCACGAATTAATGTAACGGCTTTTTGAGCGATCATCTTTTTATTATCGTGAGAATAGACACCATTAGTTTGAAATGAAACATGAAACGATTTGGATAATGCGCCTCCGTGTACTTTAATAATGTCGCCTGATTCGGCGAGTTCAGACAGATCACGACGTATGGTGTCTTCAGAAACATTGATGACTTCGCAGAGATCGGATGTCAAAACCCTGTTATGAAGATTAATTTCTCTTAGAATGAATTCCTGGCGTTCCTTTTTTAGCATAAGCGGTTTTGGTTGTTGGGTTGTCTAAACTAAGGTAGTTTTTCGTAAAACCCGCAAAAAAATGCAACGATTTTTTAAAATTCCTGCAAAAACGTTCACCAACCCCTAATTTTAAGACACGAAACCGCAAAGCTTAAGTGACTATATTTATTATATGAACCCCAATATTGAAAAGCTGTATAGCATCGCATCAAAACCAGAAAGGCTTATAATCGGGCTGATGAGCGGAACTTCATTTGATGGTCTTGATGTGGCGCTTTGTAAAATAAAAGGGAGCGGACCGGAAACTCAAGTTGAACTTGTGCAATTTGAAACATCATCTTATCAAAATGATTTTAAAGAAGAATTGAAAACGATCTTTTCCCGTCGCGATGCTGATCTTGAAAAAGTTTGTTTGCTGAATGAATGGGTGGCCATTCAACACGCAACAATTATAAATAACTGCTTGCAAAAATGGGGCTTTTCAAAAAAAGATATTGATCTTATTGCAAGTCATGGTCAAACAATATACCATGCTCCAAAATTTTTACATGGAAGGGAAAAATTTCCAAATGGAACATTACAGATCGGAGATGGCGATCATATTGCAGTGAATACTGGCATTATCACAATCAGCGATTTTCGGCAAAAGCATATAGCTGCCGGCGGCGAAGGGGCTCCGCTTGCTGTTTATGGTGATTATTTTCTTTTTTCAAAAAAAGGTGAGAACAGGATCATGCTGAATATTGGTGGCATTGCAAATTTTACTTTTTTACCAGGTGATCTTGATGGAGCAAAGATCTTTTGTACTGATATTGGCCCGGGCAATACAATGATGGATGCATTTATACAAAAGAATTTCATTGGAAAATATTTTGATGAAGGATCAAATATTGCTAAAAAAGGGAAAGTGAATCATGATCTGCTAAAACAACTAAAGGCCCATTCATTCTTCGCCGGTGATTTCCCAAAAACCATTGGTCCTGAATTATTCAATCTTTCCTATTTGCAAAGTGCCATAGAGAGCTCCGCAATCACATCAATAACTAATGAGGACGTAATGGCAACACTGAATCGCTTTTCCGCCGATACAACCGCAGACGCTATTAAAAGATGTGTTGAAAAAAATGAAAGCTATTCGATCTATGTAAGTGGCGGCGGCATGCACAATCCCTTATTAATGGAAAACATTAAATCACAATTGCCGGGGATAAAATTTTATACGACAGACGATCTGGACATCAATCCAGATGCAAAAGAAGCAGTGCTGTTTGCACTGCTCGCTAATGAATGTGTTTGCGGAGAAAAAATCAATGTTGGTAAAGGAAGAAATAAAATTCCCTCCGTCACAATGGGTAAGATCAGTTTTCCTGGTTAATTATTTAACATTAAAATCAACCTGCTTATCACCCCACATCATTGACACCTTTCCATCTTTGCTGACGTTATATGTTAGTTTTTCGGCAAAGGCTTTTGTCTTTCCACCTTTTACATTTACCCGTAATGCATCATCGGCGTCCTTATAGCTAAAAGCACCCCATTGTTTCCATGTTTTACTAAAAATGATCGTCCAGTCATCACCATTCATGATTGTAAAAAAGCCGTATTTACCTGCAGGAAGAGCTTTGCCTTCGACTTTTACATCTTTATTTACTTCAAAGACGGTTGCTTCATTTGCACCTGCACGCCAAACCTTACCTTCCATTGGTTCCAGGTCTTTACCGATCGTCCTTCCTTTTACAGAAGGCTGGCTATAATCAATGCTAATGGTAACACCCGATTTGGTTGTCTCTTTCGCCATCGCTGGCGGACTTGGTCTCTTTGATTTATCTTCCTGTCCACTGGCTACAAGAGAAAGGAATAACACAATCGAAAAAAGTACTTGTTTCATATAAATAGTTTATGATTAAAAATACGGAGAACTCTAAAATTAAGATTAGTTACTTGACGAACGGCGGCCTTCGCTTAATTCTTTTAAATTTAACAGCCCCTGTTCCATTTGTACGCCATAAATGTTTTCATAAAAAAGCGATCTGAATTTTTCCCAGGGATACCATTTTAGTTTAAAATCCATATACCACTGTAGTGTTGCAGAATCACCTTGCTGATGCCGGATGATCTTAAAACCACTGATGATCGGTCTTCCATTGCCTGTTTTCATTTCCGTTACCAGTTCGTCCATTTTGCTTTCCGCTATACTGATTGTAGTCCCCCGAATGCTAATGTTTGAATCATTTAAAACTTGAAACTCATTTTCGGGGATAGCCTTTAATGCAGGATGCCATTGTTTCCATTCCGGAAGAGCTTTTATATGTGTGAAAACAACCGTATCATCAGCAATGATATTGGTAGCTTTTGATATCCTGATATGGCCCGGAATAAAAAGTGAAATGATCGTAACCAATAAAAAAAGAAAAATAAAACTCAGTATTGCTAATTTGATAACCCGCATTTCAGTATTCAGTATATATGTATTTAATATCCGGAAGCCTTTTGCTCAAAACTAATATCCGCCAAAGACGGATCATAGCTTTTCCTTATTCCCAACTGAAAACCTTTATTGCAACAAGATAAGCCGCTATCCCCCATAACCCAAGTACTCCTATTTGTAAAAGACAATCATTCAGGTGTGAACCTTCAAACGCCACACTTCTCATTGCATCATTAAGATGTTTCAAAGGCATTATGTCCGCTATTGACTTCAGCCATTTTGGAAATGTATCGGTAGGGAAAAACGTTCCGCCGATAAGAAACTGCGGCAGTGTTATAATATTTGCCAATGGTGGAATAGCACTTTCGCTTTTCGCCAGCCCGCTAACGATAAAACCAAATCCCATAAATACAACGAGGCCAATAAAACTAAGCACCAACAATTCAAGAAAAGTTACTACGCCGTTTATTAACGTAAAATGAAAAGCGTAGTGTCCTATCAGTAAAATAACAATTGCTGTAATTAATCCAAATGTAACACGGCTTATTGCTTCCCCCAGCACGATATATTGTCTGCGAATAGGCGTGGCGAAATATCTTTTCAGCACCAGCGTTTGCCGGAGATTAAAAAAAATAAATGCGACACCAAATACGCCGGCGCTTAATAATGAAAAGCCAAGTTGACCGGGTAAGATAAAATCAATAGTGCGATATGGTCTTCCTTCGATTTTTACTATTTCATTACTGACAACTGCTACTGATGGAGTACTGGGAAAATTTGCTTCATTCATTCCCCTGATCATCCCATCCATTATTGAACGAAGTACTTGTATATTTTGAGGATTAACTGCTTCTGATGTTTTTATATGAATATGAACCGGCTTTGAAGGATCCGTATCTTTTTTTATGCTGATGATAGCCGCAATTCGTCCTCTCTCCAGGTCTTTAACCAACTCCGCAGAATTTTTTTCTACAACATTCAGCGCCGATATACTTCTCAGACCTTTATAAACAGTATTTGAAGTATCGCTGGTTGGTTCAAATGCAACGCGAACAGATACTCTGCCACTATTGCCTATAAATCCAAATACAAGAATAAATATCAGTGGAAAAATAAAACTGAATGTTACAGCAGAGGGGCTTCGGAATATTGCTATAAGGCTACCCCTGGCAATTGCCATCATTGCCCTTAACTGACTGTATGGTTGTGGCATTAATTTCTGTTGAGTGGCAAATGTAAGTCTCTTGACTCA
>DASTZB010000463.1:0-9357 GCA_035764525.1 Chitinophagaceae bacterium
TAATCGTAATGTTACAAATGTTGTTACAACTCCTGTTAGTAATATCAATAATCAATCGATTACTTTTAATATCAATGTTTATCCAAATTCTTTAATTGAAAATGGGGTTTTGGAAATTGAAAATGATGAATCAGGAGCTGCTTCCATGCAGTTGTATAACGAATCAGGAAAAAAGGTTTTTGAGAAATCTTTAGGAATATTGACAATGGGCATACATAAAATTTATCTTGATAAAAGCGAAAGAAAAAATTTTTCACCGGGAATTTATTTACTTCGCATTGCTGTAAAGACCAGTGCGCAAGTAAAAAAGATACTCCTTTGCTAAAAAGACACACTGAATTGCTATGGCTGCTGAACCTTTTAAAAAATTGAAAACGGCTGAAGTTGAAAAGATCAGTCATATTGATTATTTCAAAATAGCGATATCGGTTGATTGTGTCATTTTTGGTTTTGAGAAAAAAGAATTGAGAGTATTGCTGATCAAATCAGATTTGGAAGAATTTGCGGGCAAATGGTCGTTGCTTGGAGACCTGGTAAAAGTGGAAGAGGATCTTAATAGTGCACCTTACCGTGTGTTAAGACAAAGAACAGGATTAGATGATGTGTTTCTTCAGCAGGTGGGAAGTTTTGGTGCGGTCAATCGCCACCCTTCTGGTCGTGTTATTACCACAGCCTATTATTCACTAATCAATATCCGTAATCATAAATTAGAAATTACAGATAACGAAGTACACTGGCATTCATTGAAAAATCTTAAGGATCTTGCTTTCGATCACAAAGAAATAATTGAAGCTTGTTTACAAAGACTTCGCATACAGATAATGGACGAACCTGTTATTTTTAATTTATTGCCAGAGAAATTTTCTCTCAGGGAATTACAGGATCTGTACCAGGCCATTTTAGGAATAAAACTCGATAGAAGAAATTTCAGAAAAAAAATTGCATTAAAAAACTGGTTGGATGACCTGGATGAAATGGAAGATGATGTACCGCATCGTCCCGGGAAACTTTATAAATTAAAAACCGGGTTGAAGAATAATAAACTCTCCGAAGTTGCAGAGAAAGTTAAATAAAAGTATCGGCTATTAAAATGGCGATTGCAATATTTCCTATATAAAAGTTTTGCACAGTAAACGTTTACATAGCTTTCACCTAAAGCAATTGCCCCTAAGATCATGTTTCCCGCGTTAAATAAGCAATACTTACTACAAATTGGGAGCAGCAATTCAAGGAGAATATAGCTCTTTATGTTTCCAACCTTTTTTGCTAATGATTGTTTGTATAAAATGCTGTGTAATGAGTTGTGTCGTCAAAGATTAAATAAAAAAAATTGGTTGGAAATATTGGTGAATTCATAAATGTGTCTAACTTACACACCCAAAACGTATTTTTTTTATTCACGATAACTACTAATGCTTATGTCCTGCAAAAATCTGCTTAAATCAGCAGCTGTTGTTATACTGCTATGTGTATCGCAGTTAGTAATAGCTCAAGAAAGAGTGGTAACCGGAAGGGTAACTGACTCTAAAGACAATGCCGGTGTCCCCGGTGTTACAATAACACCAAAAGGAACTAAAACCGGTACTCAAACGGGCTCCGATGGTTCTTTTCGAATTTCAGTTGGTTCAGGTGTTTCTGTTTTAGTGTTTACTTCTATTGGGTATGCGACCCAGGAAGTTGATATTGCTGGTAAATCAACTGTTGAGGTATCGCTTGTAGTTAGTAACGCACAACTTGGTGAAGTTGTAGTTACCGGCTATGGTACTGCCAGGAGAAAAGACATAACGGGCTCAATCTCTTCTTTAAAAGTGAAAGACTTTAACAAAGGAGTTCAGACTGCCCCTGATCAAATGATGCAGGGAAAAGTAGCCGGAGTTCAGGTGTTAAATAACAGTGGTGCACCGGGGGGTGGTACTACGGTTAGAATACGGGGTGCATCTTCTATTCGTGCTGGAAACACGCCATTATTTGTTGTTGATGGGGTTCAATTACAAAACACCAATATTCGTCCTGACGTTGGTTTGACCGATGTAGGGGGAGGAACTCCTTCAGGTAATCCTTTAAACTTTATTAACCCTAATGATATTGTTTCAATGGATATATTAAAGGATGCCTCTGCTGCCGCAATTTATGGTTCAAGAGGTGCGAATGGCGTAGTTCTTATTACAACAAAAAGAGGACAAACTGGTATTCCAAAAGTTGAGTTAAATGCATCCTTCGGGGTCAGCAAAATCTTAAAACAACTTGAAGTATTGGATGGTGACGAATATAGGGCTGCTCTTGGAGAATTTGGATTCCCCACAACTGTTAACTCTGCAACTGTACCTACCGCAAATTTTGGAGATAATGTGAATGCAATGGATGAAATTTTACAAACAGCGCATATTCAGAACTACAATGTTGCAGTGAGTTCTGGTAATGATGCTGCCCGGTATAGAATTTCAATGGGCTATCTTGACCAGGAAGGAATAATTCAAAAAACAGATTTCAAGAAATTTTCAACAGCTATTACTGCTAATTTCAGAATGTTGGAAAGCAAGAAGCTTGGTCTTGATATGAACTTATTAACTACACAGACGCAGGAGCATGTAGCACCCATTTCTAATACCGCCGGTTTTAAAGGAAGTTTAATTGGACAGGCATTATTCTGGAATCCGACACGCAGCTTAAAGAACCCGGATGGCACTCTTAACATTCTTTATGGATCGGATAATATTAATCCTCTTGCCTATAATGAAGCTTATTTTGATAATCCAAAGGTTACGACTGTTATTGCTAACATAGCACCAAGCTATAAGATCACTAAAGATCTTGAATATAAAATGCAGTACAGCCTGACTTATTCTACAGGGGTAAGAAAACAATATACCACCGCCTATATTAATATAACGGACGTGGCAATTGATGCTACAAGTGGTAAAGGAGGTGAGGCTAATGTTGCCGAGAACCAGCTAACAACTAATCAAATTACACATACCCTTTCTTATGTAAAGGATATTACTGCAAAAATTAACCTTAATGCCGTTGCTGGTTACGAATATCTGAAAACTAAGTTCAGCGGTAATTCTATGTATGCCAGGAGATTTATTCCAACAGATAAACCTTACTATTATTTCATGGCGTCATCTGACCCTACTACAAGAAGAGAATATGGATTCGCCAATCCAACAGAAGAGCTTCAATCTTATTTTGGTAGAGCTATAGTTAACATGTCTAACAAATATATTATCACTGCAACAATTCGCGCAGATGGTTCTACTAAATTTGGTGAGAATAACAAATACGGCTATTTCCCTTCATTTGCCGGCGCATGGTTTATCGGTCGTGAAGATTTCATGAATGGTATTAAAGTAATAAAAGATCTTAAAATCCGTGCCGGTTGGGGTATTACAGGAAACCAGGAATTTCCAGGCGGCCAGTCCATAATAACCTATGGATTGAGTGGAGCAAACCCTGCTACCTTCCAACAAAATACTATTGCAAATCCTGACCTGAAATGGGAGGAAAATCAAACATTCAATGTCGGACTTGATTTTACCCTTTTTAATAAGCTCAATTTTATTGTAGATTACTTTAACAAGAACACAACTAATATACTTTTCCCGAGAGAAGCAGCCGATCCTGTAACTCCCAATAGCGCAGTTAAATGGGTTAATCTTCCCGGAGAGTTGAATAATAAAGGAGTAGAAGCTACCATAAGTGGTAATATCATACGCAAAAACGATTTTAGTTTGGATTTAAGTATTAATGGAACATTCCTTTCTAATAAGATAACTGGCTTCGGGGCATTGCAAATACCGACAGGAGAAGTAAGTGGCCAGGGATTATCTGGTGCATATGCTCAATTACTGATAAATGACCAGCCTCTCAATACTTTTTACCTGAAAAAATTCATTGGTATTGATAAAACCTCTGGCATTTCTTTGTATGAGGGCGGTGAAGAGAAATTTTTACTTGGCTCTGCTAATCCTGATGTTTTGCTTGGGTTCACAATCAATGCGGCCTATAAAAAGTTTTCTCTTGAAGCAGCAATGAATGGTGCTTTTGGCCATTATATTTATAATAACACTGCAAATGCCACTACATCATTTAATAATTTAGGTAAAAGAAATATTGGTAAGGCCGAATTAGAGTTAGCAAGATCTCTTGGAGAAAAACCAGTAAACCCAACCAGTGCTTCTTCCCGATACTTAGAGAAGGGTAATTACATGAAAATGGGAAATGCTACTATTAGCTATTCAATAGGCTCGATTGGCAAGAGTATTAAGGGTGCCAATGTTTATTTAACCGGGCAGAATTTGTTCATTTTAACCGATTTTACCGGATTTGATCCCGAAGTAAACGTTTCAAAACCATTGAACGGTATTCCGTCATTCGGTATGGAGTATGTGCCTTATCCAACAGCACGTACGTTTACAATAGGTATCAATTTTTCACTTTAAATTTTAAAAAATTGCTTATATGAAACATAAAATAATAATACTTTCAGCTTTAGTGGTAGCGGCAGGGTGCACAAAGTTGGACGAGCATTTGGGCAGCCAGACCACTGCCGGGTCGGGAAGTAGCGGCGGGGTAACTGCTACTAATATCCTGGCAGGTACCTATGATGCAATGAGAGGGCCATACCAAGACCAATCAAGAGTATGGGCTATGCAACAGCACACATCTGATGAAACGATCGGGCCAACAAGAGCTGGTGACTGGGATGATAACGGAGTATGGAGAGTTTTACACTCACATCAATGGGATCCTAACCATGGTTTTCTTGCTGATACCTACCGTGATCTTGGCCGTGTTGTCTTTTCTGCAACTGACTTATTAAGATTAAGCCCTACGCCGCAACAGGCAGCTGAAGGAAGACTTCTGAGAGCAATGGCAATGTTTTCTTTAGTTGATGGTTGGGATCAGGTACCTTACAGGGAGAATACAGCAAATTCTGAAGAAGTACCTAAAGTAAGAAAAGGAACAGAAGCTCTTGCTTATATTATTACTGAACTAACTGCTATTATTCCTGATCTGCCTGTTGGTCCCGCTAAACAAGCCAATAAGGATGCAGCAAGAGTTTTATTAATGAAATGCCTGTTAAATAAAGGTGTGATTGCAAGCAGGGCTACCCCAACTTTTGCGGCGGCCGATATGAACCAGGTAATCGCATTAGCAGACCAGGTAATGACTAGTTCAAGAGGTTATGCACTTGAGTCAAATTACTTTGATGCCTATGCTCCAACAAATGATGCGATCAGCAAAGAAGATATCTGGACGGCCGAGAACATTGGTGGTTCAAGCAGTGGAAACGTTCGTTCAAGATGGTTCTGCGGCTTGCACTATAATCAAAATCCAAGTGGATGGAATGGCTTTACTACACTTTCTGATTTTTACGGAAAGTTTGAAGCTACTGATAAAAGAAGAGGCGGCAGTACCTACCCTGGAATGGACAAAGGTATTAGCCCTGGTTTTCTTATAGGTCAACAAAAGACGTATAAAAAAGCAACTTCCCCCGGAGCATTTCCTTATGCACCTTTGGACAGTAATTTAAGTGACAGGACAGGAGCGCCGTTAATTTTTACTGCGCAAGTAAAACTGGTTGAGACAGGTAGTGATCTTGAAAGGACTGGTATTCGTGTAATGAAATATCCAATTGACTATACAGGTGGCGATAACTCAAACAATGACTATGTTTATTTCAAAATAAGCGATGTGATATTGATGAAAGCAGAAGCAATTCTTAGAGGTGGTACAGCTACAGCTAACCCGGCTACATTCGGTGGATCGAATACTGCATTGGGCCAGGTGAATTTCCTGAGAACCCATGCAAGCCGTGGAGCATCTGCTCTTGCTTCTTTAACTCTTGATAATTTATTGGATGAAAGAGGTCGTGAATTATATTGGGAAAGCTGGAGAAGACAAGACCTTATCAGGTTTGGAAAGTATTTGAATGCATGGCAGGAAAAGCCTGCAAGCGATCCAAAAAGATTAATTTTCCCAATACCGTCAAGATCGTTGGCAGCGAATCCTAATCTTGTCCAAAACCCCGGCTATTGATATATCGTAGTATACAAGCAGTACTTAAAAAGGTCATTTGAAAGAATGGCCTTTTTAATTTTATATTATGATTTATACAATTAGCTTGCGATTCTGAGCTTTACTGTATATGAAAAAAAGTGTTGTTGTTTCTAATTTTTTGATATTAATGGCAGTTCTTTTTTCTTGTAGTGAAGAAAAAAAAACTCACCCCCTTTTTGAGCTTAAAGAAAATACCGGCATCAACTTTATCAATAAAGTTGAGAACACAAAAGATTTCAACATTTTTATCTATCGTAACTTTTATAATGGCGGCGGAGTTGGCATTGGCGATATAAATAATGATAATCTCCCCGATGTATTCATGACTTCCAATATGGGGGCTAATAAGCTTTTCCTGAATGAAGGCAAGTTTAAGTTTAGTGATATCTCCGCAAAAGCAGGTATTGAGGAAAAAGGAAAATGGAATACCGGCGTAGTTATGGTTGATATTAATGCGGATGGATGGTTGGATATTTATGTTTGCAATGCCGGCATCGATAAATGGAAAAATCAAGAAGGCAATAAGCTTTTTATCAATAATCATGACCTGACCTTTACTGAAAAAGCTAAAGAATATGGTCTTGATGAAAAAGGATATACTACACATGCTGCCTTCTTTGATTATGATCTTGATGGTGATCTTGATTGCTATATTCTGAACAACAGTTTTATTCCTGTAAATACTTTGGACTATGAAAATAAAAGAGAGCTGCGTGCAGAAGATTGGCCGGTTGAGGATTTTGTAAAAGGCGGTGGCGATAAATTATTGCGTAATGATAACGGGCATTTCACTGATGTAAGTAAAGAAGCAAATATTTACGGGAGCCTTATTGGCTTCGGCCTCGGAGTATCCGTCGGCGACATAAACGGTGATCATTATCCCGATCTCTACATCTCCAATGATTTTTTTGAAAGAGATTATTTATACATCAATCAGAAAAACGGGACATTTAGGGAAGAATTGCCAGAGCGGATCGAGCATACAAGCCTTGCCTCAATGGGTGCTGATCTTGCTGATATAAATAACGATGGCTACCCTGATATTTTTACAACTGATATGTTACCTGATGATGACTATCGCCTGAAGACCACTTCTTCATTTGATGGATATGATGTTTATCACAAGAAAGAATTACAGGGATTTTATCACCAATTCCAGCAAAATGCATTGCAAGTAAACAGCCACAATGGAAAATTCATGGAAACTGCACATTACAGCGGTGTGGCTGCCAGCGACTGGAGCTGGGGTGCCCTGCTGTTTGATGCCGACAATGATGGACTGAATGATATTTATATATGCAATGGAATTTATAAAGACGTAATTGACCAGGATTTCATTGATTTTTTTGCCAACGATATCATTCAGAAAATGGTAATGACAGGGGAGAAACAGGAAATGCAACAGATAATTGATAGCATGCCATCTGTACCGATAAAAAATAAAGCATTTAAAAATAATGGCGACCTTAAATTTTCTGATGAAGGAATGAATTGGGGTTTTACACAACCATCATTTTCTAACGGTGCTGCGTACGGTGATTTGGATAATGACGGCGATCTTGACCTGGTGGTGAACAATGTAAACATGCCTTGCTTTGTTTATAAGAATAACAGCAGGGAGATAAATAAATCACACTTTATATCTTTTCAATTAGAAGGAAAATCACCGAACAAATTCGCTATCGGTGCTAAGATTGAAGTGTTGACCGATTCGGGAGTTCTGACAAGGGAAGTAATTCCAAGTCGCGGATTTCAATCCAGTATCGATTACAAAGTTGTGATCGGAATAGGCAATAAAAAAATAAGCTATGTAAATATCACATGGCCCGATAGTTCCCGGTCAGAGATTAATGAGCCTGTAAGTGACAAAAATTATTTTGTTCGTCAGCAGGATAGCGGTATGGGGAAGATACTTCCAACCCTTACTTTTTCCGGACTGTTCCAGGAGGTTAAACGACCTTTTGAAAAACATACGGAAAATGAATTTGTGGACTACTATCTTGAAAGAAATATTCCCGTCATGCTTTCCCGTGAGGGACCAAAAGGTGCTGTTGCCGATGTAAATAAAGATGGGTTACAGGATATTTTTATTGGTGGTGCAAAAGGACAAGCAGGGCAATTATACTTGCAAAATAGAAATGGTTTTATAAAAAGTAGCCAACCTGTTTTTGAAAAAGACAAAGACTTTGAAGATGTAGCTGTTCTGTTTTTTGATTCTGATAAAGATGGTGATGAAGACCTGTTTGTTGGTGCAGGTGGTAATGATTTGCCTCCGAGGAATGCTTACCTGCAACACAGGCTCTATAAAAATGATGGCAGGGGAAATTTTAAAAAAGATACAACTGCTTTTGAAGGTAATAATTCAAATATAGCAGTAGCTGTTGCAAATGATTATGATGGCGATGGTGATCTGGATCTGTTTGTCGGTGGCAGAAGCCTTTCATTTAATTATGGCGCCAATCCTCAAAGTTTTATTTATGAGAATGATGGTAAAGGACATTTTAAAGATGTAACACAGGATTTAAATCCTGCTATTGCAAGTATTGGAATGGTAACCGGCGCGGTATGGGCAGATGTAAATGCTGATAAAAAAAATGACCTGATCATTGTTGGTGAATGGATGACGCCGCGGATATTTTCCTATAGCAATGGAAAGATGAATGAAATTACCACTGGTATGAATAATATGTTTGGCTGGTGGCAGTCAGTAAAGGCATCAGATCTTGACGGTGATGGCGATAATGATCTTCTATTGGGGAATTATGGGAATAATTTTTACCTGCACCCTGATCTGGAACACCCGGTAAAACTCTGGATAAATGATTTTGATATGAACTCTTTGCCGGATAAAATTTTTTCAAGAACTATAGAAGGAAAAGATGTGCCTGTTTTCTTGAAAAGAGAATTCACTGATGCATTGCCTTCAATGAAAAAGGAGAATCTTCGGCATCATGAGTACGCCCCAAAAACAATTCAAACTCTTTTTAAACCGGAGCTTGTGCAATCTGCAACGGTTAAAACTTTCAACTATAGCAGCAGTGTGATCGCATGGAATGAGGGTAACGGAAAATTTACCATACAGGAGTTACCAGCAGTAGCACAGCTTTCAAGTGTGAATGCTATTCAGTGCAGGGATATCAATAATGATGGAAAAACTGACCTGGTGCTCGGTGGAAATATAACTGAATGTCTGCCCCAATTCGGAAGACTAGATGCGAACTACGGAATTATTTTGGAAAACAAGGGTAACAGGCAGTTTAAAGAAATGTCACCGTGGGAAAATAATATTTCAAT
>DASTZB010000464.1:0-4374 GCA_035764525.1 Chitinophagaceae bacterium
CTATTGTAGGATTTGTTTTGTGCGGTTTGATCGTGGTAGCCGCAATTTTTGCCGGCTCGTTCTTTGCTATGATGTCGAATACTTATAACGATGGGTACGGCAGCTCAACCAAACTTACAGGAGGGGTGGGGACGGTTGTTACCATTTTTTACATAGGTATTGCTATCCTATTTTTCCTTCCATACTTATTTCTTTTCAGATTCGCCACACGAATGAAAACCGCACTAAATACAAATGATCAGCTAACATTGAATACATCCTTTCAAAATCTGAAAATTATGTTTAGGTATGTTGGCATTCTTACCATTGTAATGCTTTCCTTTTATGCTTTGGCTTTATTAATGATAATTATAACGACGGCATCCACCGGGTTTAATTAATATTTTTTTGCAGGCCATTATTCGCTAAACCGCAATTTTATTTAGTAGAAATATAGTTGTAATCCATCAGCACCTTTTCAAGAAAATCAAACGGGGACATGGCGCTCTGAATTTTCAAATGATTTTTTATTTTATCAGCGGCATTTGCAGCAAGTTGAAAATCTCCTTTCCGTGCCGCTACATCAAGGATGCTTTTTATCGTATTAATATCACGATCCGTTAATTTCATCACTTCGGGAAATTGAACATTATAATCTTTATGAGAAATATCGAGGAAAACTGTTTCGTGTAAATAAGTTTTGATCCTCGTATCTACCACAACGGTGCCTGCGCCAAGATCTCCCAGCCGTTGGTTTGATTTTGATACGGCAATGATGATAACAACAAACACCCCCAAAAAACCTACAAAGAATAATTGAAAAATAACCCAGAACCCAGGGAATATAAACCCAAAAACAAGCGGCCATTCAAAAAAACGGGTGGCCCAGCGAAGCAAGTATTGACTTACTGTCGGTTCACCACCTTCAAGACTCATGACCCGTATACCGAGCAGTTTTTTCCCAACTGATTGCCCGTGCATGCTTACTTCACAAACAAAAGCATAAAGCAACATAGGTATTGATACGAGTAAAATATCAATACCATACCGGTTATATTCTATCTGGAGTATTTCATCCAAAAATTTTTTCATTCCCCATGAATAAATAACGAGCACCACTATATCAGCAAGGTATGCAAGGATCCTTTTGTGAAGGGCTGCCACTTCAAAATCCAAAGCAAGGTTAAAAGGAGTATTGATTTGAATTGCCGGCATACTATACTTGCAAAATACCAAAAAACCGCGGGATAGATAGACCTGCTGTGTAAAATAAAAAACACGGAGATACAAGACATCTTTAAGAAATTACTTCTTAATATTGAAGAACCATTTTAATACGTATGCGTGAAGCTCTATTCATAAAAAAGAATGCACAGAAATGGCAGGAATATGAGCATTTTGAAACTGATGATCCTGATGAGATGGCAAACAGGTTCACCACACTTGTTGACGACCTGGCTTATGCTAAAACATTTTATCCTCACAGTAAAGTAACAAGGTTGATCAACGGGCTGGCAGTTTCTATTTACCAATCTATCTATCAGAATAAAAAAGAAAAATACTCAAGGCTTATTGGTTTTTGGAAAACTGAATTGCCGATGGTTATCCGGAAAAATCACAAAACATTTCTTTTCACTTTTATTGTCTTTGCAGTGTGTTGCGCTATGGGTATCATATCGTCTATGCGTGACTATGAATTTGTAAAAGGTGTTCTCGGCGATGATTATGTAGCCATGACAGAAGACAATATTGCTAATGGCGATCCTTTTGGTGTTTATAAAAGTACTGGTGAGGGTGGCTATTTCTCAACATTTATGTGGTTTTTTTATCACAACGTAAAGATCGATTTCCTGATGTTTATTTTTGGTTTGTTCTTTGGCGTTCTCACACTTCACCTGTTGTTTACTAACAGTGTAATGCTCGGTTGTTTTCAATATATGTTTTTCGCAAAAGGACTTGGTATAAAATCTGTATTGGTTATTTGGGTTCATGGCACATTGGAGATCTCCGCAATGATCATTTCTTCAACTGCCGGATTTATTATTGCGAAAAGTATTTTGTTTCCTGGCTCATATTCGCGGCTTAGCTCATTTAAAACAGGAATCAAAGATGCAGTCAAGATCATGATCATTTTTGTACCGATGACACTTGGCGCTGCCTTTCTTGAAAGCTATATTACTCATCTTATGTCTGAAACCTTTGACAAAGATGGAAAAGGTGGCATGCCGGTATGGGCAAGTTTATTGATACTTGGTAGTTCGTTTTGTTTTGTTATATGGTATTTTATTATTTATCCAATCCTTGTGGAAAGAAAATTGAAGCGGTTGAATCCATCTGTGTCCAAGTCTCTTATTATTTGAAAAATAAATTATCATATCATTTCCTTTTGATACTTGCAGGATTATTGTTTTCTTTTAATAGCCATGCACAAGTAAGTACAGACACCACTGGCACATCTATTGATCTGGCATCTCCTCAGGATGATGAATCAACGGGTGAAGAAGAAGGAGCTGCCTATTATCCTGATACTTTAAAAAGAGAATTCCGCTCAGTTGTATTCGATAGTGTGCAAGCCGTTAACTCTGATAAAGGATTCTATTACAAAAGATATATGGATAGTCTTTTGAGGGCTACTCAATTGAAAGCGCAAAAACCACGGCGGCCGGTCAACCTTAGTGGTACTGATTTTTTTAGCTCAATATTTGGCGTCATTTTTTGGATCATTGCAATAGGTTTGTTTGGCTATCTTGTTTACCGGCTGTTTTTAAGCAACTCTTCTTTTCTTTCACGGAACAGGAAAAATGTTGCAGCAGATATGGCAGTGGTTGAAGAGGAAAATGCCAATGATCTTGATTCACTTCTTCGCAATGCAACAAGAAGCGGTAACTACAGGCTAGCTGTCCGATACTTGTACTTACAGTCATTAAACCGCTTATCAGAAAAGAAATTTATTGAGATAAATTCCAATAAAACTAATTATGAATATGTAACTGAAATGAGGAAACATAAGTTTGCAAATGAGTTTGCCTCACTTACATTGCAATATGAATATGTATGGTACGGCGAATACCCGGTTGATGAAAGATTATTTGAGCAAATACAGAGTGGCTTCACACAGTTTAATAAAAATTATTTAAAATAATTGAAAAGAAAACTACCATATAAAATTATTCTTACTGCTTTGATATGCCTGGTTTTATTCAGCAGTTGTTTTAAATCAAATCACGGAGTAAGGATCCCGAGACTGGATCCGAAATATGGATACAAGGATAAAGAGCCAATGGGAGGATATGTTGCTTATCATTATATCAATTCACTTTTCAATTATGGAGTTACTGATGTTATTAATAAATCTTTTTCCAGGTTGCACTATGAGATCAACTATGACAAATCGCTTTATATCATTGTTGCGAAAGCAGTTTTTATGAGCAAGGATGACCTGGAAAGCATGATGAACTATGTCAGCAATGGTAATACTCTTTTAATAAGTGCCGAATATATTGATGAAAAGCTTATTGATACACTCGGCGCAAATATCTTCTTTGACTTTTCCGCTTTTTTCGCTCAAAGTGAGTACTATATGGAAAAAAAAGACACGTGGCTTTCATTGGCGCAGGAACCCGCAACCAGCAAACAGAAGTATGGATTCTTTTTTGTTCCTTTTAATAACAGGGTGATCTCCTACGACACATCCTTAACGCAGGAATTAGGGTATAATGAGGCGCACCAATCTAATTTTATCGCTATTGATCATGGACGGGGGAAATTTATCCTGCACACAGCCCCGGCGGCTTTCAGTAATTATTTTTTACTTACCGGAAACAATAAGGAATATCTTGAAAAAGCTTTTTCTTATTTCAAGCCCGAGACCAGTTCTGTTTATTGGGATAATTATTACAGGTTGAGAAGAAGCTCTGATGAAGGTTTTTCAATCGTCAATTTTTTTAAAAAACATTCTCCATTATATTATGCTTTTCTGTTGACACTTGCTGCTATGCTGATCTTTATTGCCTTTGCCGGAAAGAGAAGGCAACGGTTTGTACCAGAAAAAATTCCAAATACAAATACTACGATATCTTATACGGAAACTATAGGCCGACTCTATCTTCAGAAAAAAGATAACAGGAATATCGCGTTGAAGATGTTTACCTATTTCCTGGAGCATGTAAGAAATAATTATTACCTGAATACACAAAGTTTGAATAATGAATTTGCCGAAGCGTTGTCAAGGAAAAGCGGAGTTCCTGAAGCAAGAGTGAAGCATCTTCTTCAATTAATGGATGATACTGACCGGTCAGATAATATCAATGATATACAGTTATTGGAATTACACAATCTTTTGCAAGAGTATTTTAAAAAATAAATCATGGAAGAAACAGTTTTTCAGCAAAGAAC
>DASTZB010000465.1:0-8800 GCA_035764525.1 Chitinophagaceae bacterium
AATTTCTTCATTCATTTTGATCGTAACAACGGGGAATGCACCGGTGAACTAAAAGGGGTCGCAGATTTTAAATCAGCAAACTCCGCCATATATAAACAACCGGGCGATGCATGTTCACTTCAATTTAATTTTTCATCTTCCTCGGTTTCCTTAAAAGAAGTGGAAGCTTGCGGGGCTCACCGCGGCATTAAATGTTCTTTCGACGGAATTTATCCCCGCAAAAAAGAATCAAAGCAGAAGACGCCAACAAAACGAACGTCCAAATGATTGTTAGTTGCCAGCTTTCTGCTCTCTAATTTTCCCCTGCATGTGAATAATTTGATAAGAGGATTGAATGTTGATATACTTTGTTACGGCTATTTCCCGTTATTTTGTGCCCTGTGTAAAAACCACACAATATGAGTTTTAGACAATTTAAAGTTCCTTACCCTTTTGATGAGAGATATTCGAAGAAAGTAGCCTACTTCTCCATGGAGTTTGCAACTCACCAGCCCCTTAAAATTTATAGCGGCGGTCTTGGATTCTTATCCGGCTCACATTTGCGAAGTGCTTATGAGCTTAGACAAAACATGATTGGCATTGGTATTTTATGGAAGTATGGTTATTATGACCAGGCTCGCAACCAGGATCAAACATTGCAAGTGACCTGGATGGAAAAGCAATACAGTTTTTTAAAAGATACAGGCATTAAATTCCAGATAACTGTGCATGAACATCCTGTATGGGTAAAGGCATGGTACCTCGACCCCGAGATCTTTAAAACAGCGCCATTGTTTTTACTGAGTACTGATCTTCCCGAAAATGATTATGTATCGCAAACGATCACGCATCGTCTATATGATGCAAACGTGGCGACAAAAGTGGCACAGTTTATCTTACTTGGTGTTGGTGGCGCTAAATTGATCGATGAACTGGGTTTTGAACCGGATGTATATCATTTAAATGAAGCACATGGACTTTCTGCTGCATTTTATTTGTATGAAAAATATGCAAGGAATTTGAAGGAAGTGAAGAGAAGACTTGTGTTCACTACGCATACACCGGAAGAAGCAGGTAATGAAAAGCATGATATCTACCTCTGTCATAAGATGAGTTATTTCTGTGGCCTGACTACTGATGAGGTAAAAAAATTAACCGGAAGCGAAGAGAATATGTTTAATCATTCTCTTGCTGCATTACGGATCGCAAGATTAGCAAATGGCGTTTCACAATTGCATGGAGTTGTGTCAAGAGAAATGTGGAAGAAATATAGTGACATATGCCCGATCATTTCAATCACCAATTCGCAGAACTGGCGATACTGGGCCGACAAGCAGTTATACAAATTCATGGAAGAAGGTAATGATTGGGCCTTTGATGACAGAAAAAAACATTTAAAAAGAAGAGCATTTGAAATAGTAGCAGACCAGACCGGGAAAATTTTTGATCCAAATGTATTTACCATTGTATGGTCGAGAAGGTTTGCGGGATATAAACGAGCAGGATTGATCGCAACAGAAGAAGAGCAGTTTGAGAAATTATTAAATGATAAAAAGTATCCCGTACAAATTATTTGGGCAGGCAAACCTTACCCGGTTGATTATCCTGCGATCTCTGAATTCAATAATCTTGTTCATTTAAGTAAGAAATATAACAATGTAGCGGTGCTTGTTGGCTATGAGCTGGGTCTTTCAAAGAGATTGAAACAGGCAGGTGATGTGTGGCTAAATAATCCAAGAGTGCCAAGAGAAGCTTCCGGCACCAGTGGTATGACGGCAGCGATGAATGGTGGTGTGAATTTTTCTACTGACGATGGGTGGATACCGGAATTTATCAATCATGGCCATAATGGTTTTGTAATTCCCAAAGCAGATTATGCAAACATGACGGTACAGGAGCAGGATGAGTATGACCTTGAGAAGCTGTATGAGATACTCGAAAAAGAAATTCTTCCATTATACTATGAGAATTATGACACCTGGCGTATGGTAATGAAAAACGGGATGCGGGATGTACGTTTCCAGTTTGACAGTAATCGTATGGCGCATGAATATTACGAGTTATTGTATAAATAATTTCTTTTGAATGCTGATAATACTTCTGTTTTTTTTAAATCAAATTATCTGGAGAAGTTTGTTATTTCTGTCATCGGGGTTGGCAATAAAGCTTTTAATTATTCTATATAAGTTTTTGACAAAAAATATATTCTAAGATATATCCTTACTATGATCTTCTTTACGGAATCATTCTTTTTAAGCATTGATTTATTTTGGAATTTAAGGCAATTGCTGGCGATGGAATGAGTAATAAAAACCAAATAACTTTTAATCAATCCATCAAGTCCCTCTTCAGCCATGCAATCTGGGCGTAACCGGCTTAAGTATCTGCTTTGTCTTTTCGATTTTTGACACATTTTTTTAAATACTACTATTGATTTCTTGATTATTTCTTCTGGTGTCGATGTAAAAGGCAATCAATTTATTCATCAAATCTATCAAGCATCGGTATCAGAAGTAAACTTTGTTATTATTTTTTCAGTGAGATACAAAAGAATTAACTTTAGATAAGACTTCGCTTTGCTTATCATGAAAGCAGGAACAACCTTACTACTTGTTTTGTTTCTTTATACTTCGTTTGCTCAGAATGCGTATAATACCGTAACACCAACTCGTGCAATACTGCCTCCGCCAACTTATTTAAGAGATGTTTTCACTACACCAATTCAATCAAAGCCTCATGCAGGTATACAGGGCACATGTTTTCTTGAAGATAAATGGACATTAGCACGATTAAAAGTTGAAGGCAGGAAAGAAGTGATCGATAGCTTTCATATCAAGATAAATGTGTACGATACTAAGATACATTTCATGGAGAAAGGTGTGGAAATGGAAACTACCCTAAAGGTAGAAGAAATAAAAATTATCGATACCGAATCAGCTTTCTATAACAAAACATTTCTTTCAAATTTTGACCAGGAAAGCGGGTTTTTTGAGGTATTGGCAGAAGGAGGCAAATGGAAGGTGCTTAAAAGACACCGGGTATATCTCTGGGAATCCAAGCCTCTTGGAATGGAGCCACAAAAAAGATTTGAAGCTGGCGAAGAACTTTATTTTTCTTCAAATCGGGTATTGTACAAAGCAAATAAAAGCTGCACTTTTTTAAAAGATACGTTTGGTAACAATAAAAAAATATTCGATTATATTTCTGAAAATAATATCAGGTGTAATAAAGAAGAAGACATGAGAAAGTTGATAGCATTTGTTGCTTCACTACAATAAATCCCTTTGTTTTTAGCTGAATTGTGCAATTAATTCTTCGGTATTCACCACAATTTGCAAAAAGCTTGTTAATTTATTAATCACTCCCTCCACCAGTACGTCAGGACATGATGCACCGCTTGTAATGAGAATTTTTACAGGTTGTTTTTGCGGTAAAAAGCCGGAAGTCACTATTTCTTCTTTATTATGGAAATTATAATGAAGTATTTCTTTTGCCGAAAGAATTTTTTCTTCGCTACTAATAAAATAGGTTGGTAGTTTTTCTTCACAAAGCTCTACAAGATGAGAAGTGTTTGATGAATTATAGCCGCCTACAACTATTGCAAGATCAGCATCAGTTTGCAACATTCCTGAAACTGCCTGTTGATTTTCTAATGTTGCATAACAAAGTGTATCTCTGGTGTCAGCAAACCTTTCATCAACATTTACCTCGGTCAATTTATATTTTTCGATCATCACTTGTTTTAAGTAGTCAGCAATGGCCTGTGTATCGCTGGCAAGCATCGTGGTCTGATTTACTACACCGATTCGCTGAAGATCTTTTGAAACATCGAATCCTTTAGAAAATTGACCTTTGAATTCCTCATAAAAGTCCTTAGGAGCTTTTTCACCAGTAATATATTTCGCCAATTCTATTGTTTGAGCCATGTCTTTTACAACAACTGATGCCGCAAAAAAAGCAACATGAGAGAATGTTGCCCTTGTTTCTTCATGTTTTGGTTTACCGTGAATAATGATCGTGTAATTCTTTTTGGCGATCTGTTCGCTTCGATTCCAGACTTTTTCCACAAAAGGACAAGTAGTATTATATTTTTCTGTTTGAATCCCGAGGTCATTTAATTTTTGTTCCAATTCAAGAGTAGTGCCAAATGCCGGGATGATCACGATATCATCTGCAGTTAATTCATCAAAAGAAATAAGTTGTTTGCCATAATTATCCTGCATGAATTGAACACCATGAGACTGTAAGTCAGCATTTACCTGGGGGTTATGTATCATTTCACTTAACAAAAAAATCCTTTTACCAGGACTTTCTTCGACTGTTTTGAAAGCAATTTCAATGGCATTTTCAACACCATAACAAAAACCAAAATGACGGGCAAGATAAATTTGCAGCGGACCAAGATCAAGCAGGGTAGGTGTAAAATCCTTTTTCATTTTATCCTGTTCCTTGCGCTTCTTCTTAATAGCTGTGATCAGGGGACTCCGATAGATAATGGGGACATCGAAACTTTTCATTGTTGCAAAGATACCCCGAAAACATTTGGTTGCCTTGAGGACGTCACAGCAAAGGAGCGAATTGTCAACTTAATTTTGCCCGTGCGAGGCTATTTCTTTTGGAAATTTATCGGCTATCAAGTTTAAATTAATTCTATGTTCTAAAAATGCCTTAAGCCCATCAAGTACAGTGGTAAAACCAGCAGTGGAATCTTTAATAGCTGCCAGCAATTCATCACCAGTTTTATCATATCCGTATTCAGAAACAGTAACGAAAGTGGCGTCTTCATCTAACTCTGTAAATTTAAATTCGACAGTTTTTGATGGCTCTCCCCATTCAAATAAGATCTTCTGATCACGCAAAATTTCTTTGGCAACTACAGTTGTCGAAATATTGTACATTTCCCAGTGCCAGGTTACTTTTTTATCCACTTCCAACCGGTCACTTCCTTTTGTAAACCAAAAATTCTTTGTTATTGCCGGGTTCATAAATGCTTCAAAAACTTCTTCCACTGGTTTTCTTATCAGCATTTGTGCCTCTGCACATTTTGTTTTATTGTTTGCCATAAGGGTTTATTTTGTTAATGTCTATTCACAATTACTGAGCCAACGAACCAGCGATTATATAGTTTTTCTGAATAGATAATTTATTAAAACTCATTGTCTGACGAACGGATGGTAGAATTCTACAAAACCACTTAATTTGCAGTCCCTAAATATTTATTATGAAAAGATCCATGTTGTTTTTCATTTCATCTTTATTCATTCATTTAGTAAATGCCCAGGACGCTTTAACTGTCAAAGATTATGAGAAGGCAGAAAGTAAAATGGGCTATAATACGCAGCAATATATTGACCGTGGTAATGTTTTTCCTAATTGGATACCTGGCGATAAATTCTGGTACCGGGTGTTAACTCCTACAGGCAGTGAATTTGTTTTAGTTGATGCCGCTAAAGGAACCCGTACGGTTGCTTTCGATCATGAAAAACTGGCAGCTTCGCTTTCCACCACTACAAATAAAAAATACACAGGCTCCATGCTTCCATTCCAGGCGATCAATTATTCAGCCGATGGAAAATCAATAATGTTTAGAACAGACGGCAAGCAATGGAAATATGATCTGCAAAATTTTTCTCTTGTTGCTGACACCACTAAGGCGCTTGAAAATGCTCAACGTTCCGGAGGATTTGGTCGTGGTAATCGTGGGCTGGAAGTTTTATCACCCGATAAGACAAAAGCTGCCTTTATTAAAGATTATAATCTATGGGTAAAAGATATTAAAACAAATGAGCAAAGGCAATTGACAACAGATGGCATAAAAGATTTTGGTTACGGTACAGACAATGCGGGTTGGACAAGTAGTGATGGAGCCATTCTTCGCTGGTCACCTGATTCAAAAAAAATAGCAACCTTTAAACAGGATCAGCGGAAAGTTGGTGATATGTATCTTGCTTCCACCAATGTTGGTCATCCAACTCTAAAATCCTGGAAATATCCTTTGCCCGGTGACAAAGAAATTCCAATGATCTCCCGTTGTGTGATTAATGTTGATGATGCAAAAATCATCATGTTCAATATTCCTCCTGATCCGCACAGAGCCTCTCTCAGTGATGATATTTCAAGCAGTGGCACATTTGATGATATAGATTGGAATCCTGATGGAAGCGAAGTGGCTTTTCTTTCAACATCGAGAGATCATAAACAGGAAAAATTTCGCATTGCAAACGCATTGACCGGGGAAGTTCGTGAAGTATTTGAAGAAGTGGTTCCTACACAATATGAATCCGGCTGGGGCGCCATTAACTGGAGATATCTTCCAAAAACAAAAGAGATCATTTGGTTCTCAGAAAGAGATGATTGGGGGCACCTTTATTTATATGATGCAACTACAGGTAAAGTAAAAAATCAAATCACAAAAGGCGGTTGGGTTGTTACACGACTGATAAGAGTGGATGAAAAGAACAGGCTTTTATATTTTATGGCCAGCGGCACGCAACCTGAGAATCCTTATTTCAGCCAATTTTATAAAATTGGTTTTGATGGAAAGAATCTCACATTGCTTTCTCCTGGTGCAGGCACGCATTCAATTAGTTTTTCACCATCAGAAAATTATTTTATTGATACTTATTCAAAACCAGATGTGCCATCAGTTACTGTGTTGCGTGATATGAATGGGAAACAAATCACTGAATTAGAGAAGACTGATATATCAAGATTGAAAGCTGCTGGATGGAAACCACCAATGCCTTTTTCTGTAAAAGCTGCTGATGGAAAAACTGACATCTATGGAATTATGTTCACGCCGACCAATCTGGAAGCAAATAGAAAATATCCGGTTATTGATTATATCTATCCCGGTCCGCAGGGTGGAAGTGTTGGAGGTTGGGCCTTCAGTGCAGCAAGAGGCGATCACCAGGCATTGGCTGAATTAGGTTTTGTTGTTGTGCTGATCGAGGGCACAGGTAATCCTAATCGTTCAAAAAGTTTTCATGATATGTATTGGCCCGATATGAGCACAAACACATTGCCTGACCAGGTAGCAGGTATTCGTCAATTATCACAGCGCTATTCTTATATGGATACAACCAAAGTTGGTATATGGGGACATTCAGGTGGTGGCTTTGCTACGGCAGCTGCTATGTTCCGCTATCCTGATTTTTTTAAAGTTGGCATTTCTGAATCAGGCAATCATGATAATCGTAATTATGAAGATGATTGGGGCGAACGCTATATTGGTTTGCTGGCAAAAGGGCCGGATGGTAAAGACAATTATGAAGCGCAGGCCAATCAAACCTATGCAAAGAACCTGAAAGGAAAACTGATGCTGGCGCATGGTATGATGGATAATAATGTGCCGCCATATAATACAATGCTGGTAGTGGAGGCCTTGACAAAAGCAAATAAGGATTATGATCTTGTTATTTTCCCTAATGCAGGCCACGGTTATGGCACCGATTCACCATACATGATGCGCCGCCGCTGGGATTATTTTGTAAAAAATTTATTAGGCAAAGAACCTCCGCCAAATTATAAATTAGAAACAAAGAATGATCCGAGAAATGGAGGGCAGTTAGCGTTTTAATTCATCATTACTTCGTCCGACGCAGCCGACGAAGCAATCCCATCATATAAAAAGACCAATCTTATGGATTGGTCTTTTTATTTATGTAATCCGCTTAATTGCTACGATTAAACTTTGGTTGCGTCAATGCGAGCAATGGAAGCTAAATGGAAATACTAAAGCCGGCCCCAAAAAAGTATTCAACATACTTCTTCATTGGCCAGTGATGTTGAACTGAAACTTAATCTTCATATTATTTCGATGCCTTTATCCACTTCAGACCGTTAAGTGCCTGAGCCCTGCCTTCACATGGATCTTCAATTAATGTAAGAGTGAAACTATCTCCACTCAAGTTGATCTTATACTTTCCTGTTACATCAGGACAGCTATATTGCCCGGTACTGTAATCGGTCAATGTAACTATATCGCCAGTTATCTTACAGGCGGTTTGAACCAACACCTCTCCGTTGCTAAGCGTAACAAAACTGGAATCAGATTGAATATGAAGTGTAAGTGTGTCGTTGAACGGCTCAGCAAAAAAGGCTTTCCAGTTTTTGTTATTGATAGATTGCGCCTGCAGATGAAATGCTGCTGATGTGAAGAAAAATAAACCGGTAGTTAAAATGATCTTTTTCATAAGCAAATATTATTAGAGATAAGAAAATTGAATAAAATATAGAACAACCTTCCCGGTGCGAAGATGGATATTGCAAAACTAAGTAATTATATATCTTGAGCTCTTGTTGAAATGCAGAAAAGTTTGTCTTTGTATGCGGTCTGGGTTGCGCCGACACGAACCGGAGCGAAGAATTTTTTTTTAAAGAGCTAATCTTAAACCGGTTGGCTTTTTTATTTTTCCAATTTACTAATTAAATAATTTTCAATCTCTGCAAATTTTTTCCTTTTGCTTTTATCTTTTTCTTCCTTTTGCATGTACTTAGCCCAATCTAACGGCGTTCCATCATAAATACGGTCTTTTGCTTTAAGGCATGCCCCTGCATTTATAAGAAGTTTGACAGATTCTAATGAACCACTATATACAGCCTGGTGCAATGCAGTGGCATGGGAATGAAATCCACTTGAATGATCTATAGAAGCATTTACATCTGCACCCGATTCGATCAGGAGTTTTATCATGTCTGCTCTTCCTGAAAAAGCAGAGGCTATCAATGCTATTTGTTTATCGGTAGTAGTTGCTTTATTTAAAAGTCGCAGCACATCATCAACCTGATCCAAACCTATTGCAGTTGTTAATGTTAGCTC
>DASTZB010000466.1:0-6740 GCA_035764525.1 Chitinophagaceae bacterium
TTGAATCATAAATTTTGAATTTTAAATTATCAGACTCCTTCATTCATCATTTAAAATTCAACATTCAAAATAATTATAATGGCTATTAATAAAAATCATGAGTTTGAAGAACTGGGTGGAGTAAAATGCGCCGTCGTAGAAAAGAATGCTTCAAAGGAAAGAGTTGCTTTTCTAAAAGATCTTTTAGAAACAAACAATTTTGAAGTTGTAGTTGTTCCTTCTCCTCCGCCCAAAGCCACACCTCCACCAAAACCAGTAGCGGCAACTGAGGAGGTGGCTCAGCCTCAAACACCAAACGTAGAACCTCAAACCCTGACGCCGGAAACATTTACGATCGGAGTAACCAATCTTGCTTTTAATCCTACCAATGCTATTTTTGGAAGATTATTAAGAACAAAAGACGGACATATAGTAACACAGGCTTATTGGTATCAGAAAGAATCATCAAGTCATGATGAGATCCCTTACTACGAAAAGACCCTTTAATTAACGATAAAATGGAAATAAAAAACTTATTTGATCCAACTGTTAGGCAGGAGGTCATTGATCGTATCAATAAACTTACATCGGAAACGAAGGGACAATGGGGCAAGATGAATGTTTCGCAGATGCTTGCCCATGTGCAAATGCCAATACGCATCGCATTTGGTACACACCAGCCTAAAGGAAGTTTTTTGCTGAGATTAATTGGTCCTCTTTTTAAAAGCAAATTATGGGATGAAAAACCATACAAACAAAGCTTACCTACCGATCCAACTTTTGTTATGACCGGCACTGAAAAAGATTTTGAAAAAGAAAAAGCCGTATTAATTGATCTTGTAAACAATTTCAATGAGACAAGTATTCAAGGAGAACAACACCCTGTATTCGGCAAACTCACAAAACATAACTGGAGCAAAGCCACCTGGAAACATTTAGATCATCACCTCAGACAATTTGGTGTGTAATTTCTTTCGCATCTTTATAAACTGCTAACTATCTCTCCTTTGTCTATCCCAAGATTTACATCACCCCCCTACAAAATGAAGGCGCAACAACGTTAAATTGTTTTCGGCTTCCTGTAGTTTATTTCTTTAAAATCTTAGTATGGTTATTGTATAGCTTCCAATAAACGTATTATGGAAAATAAAAGAAATGAAGCCACGCTGAATCGTCCTGAAGGCGATCGGGTTCTTGATGCACCTTATGTGTTTGTCAATATCCCGGATTTTATTCGCCAGTTAAAAAGTGAAGAGGCCTGGCAAAAAAATGATCGTAACAGCATCACTGTTTTTAAAACTGGAAGAGTAACCACAGTATTAACATGCTTGCATGCCAAGGCAATTTTAAAAAACAATTTGGTTGATGGTATTTTTACTGTGCATGTATTGGAAGGCATTGTAAGAGTTAAAACTCCCGATGGCGATGTTGATATGCAACCCAATCAAATAATGGCTTTTCATCAACTAGTGGATCATTCTATCGAAGCAATGATGGATTCAGTAATACTGTTTACCAATAATGCATCAGACGTAACAATATAAGACCAAAAGTGTGGCGATGGAAACTACCCTAGCAGAAATAGTAAAAAATAAGATCCGGGAACAGGGACCAATATCCTTTCATGATTTTATGGAAATGGCACTGTATTATCCTGGTTTAGGATATTATACCTCTGCTCCGGATAAAATTGGGAAACACGGTGATTATTATACTAGTACATACTTTACAAATATTTTTGGGAATGTAATAGCGAAACAATTGGAAGAGATGTGGAACATGACCGGCAAGAAAGATTTTACCATAGTGGAATATGGCGCAGGAATGGGATCATTATGCGTTGATATACTCAGGCGGCTTAAACATTCAAAACAATTTTTTGAAAACCTGAAATATTGCATTATTGAAAAAAGTGAAGCAATGCGTCAAAAAGAAAAAAAGATCATTGACCAGGATCTTACAAATAAGAAAGTTTCCTGGTATGATACAATTGAAGAGATCCCATCTTTTACTGGTTGTGTTTTAGCAAATGAAGTGCTTGACAATTTTTCTGTGCATAAAGTAATTATGAAAGAAAACCAGCTTAAAGAAATTTTTGTCGATTATAATAACGGCTTTACTGAAGTATTGAAACCAGCTCAGGATGATTTAAAAGAATACTTTACTGCTTTAGCCATTGAATTACCAAATGACTTTTGCGCTGAGGTCAACCTGGAAGCAATTGAATGGATAAAAAAAATTTCTTCTTCTTTAGAAAAAGGTTTTGTACTTACAATAGATTATGGCTACCCATCATCTGAATTATATCAATCATATCACCGGCTTGGAACAATAGTTTGTTATAATAAACACACAGTGAATGATCTTCCATATCAAAATATCGGGCAACAGGATATAACTGCACATGTAAATTTTTCAGCGTTGAAATTTTGGGGGGCAAAACATGGATTAAACAATTGCGGATTTACCAATCAATCAGAATTTCTTTTGGGGCTTGGATTGACCGAACATTTGAGAAAATTAGAAGAACATGAAAAGAACAGTTTTGAAGTAAGAAAGAAATTAATGATGATTCACACTCTGTTGATGTCAATGGGAAAAAAATTCAAAGTACTGATTCAACAAAAAGGATTGAAGAACCCTTTTCTTTCAGGTCTACAATTTTGTCAGCCACTTATTTAAATAATAACTCTCTCTTTTGTGCCACAATTGCAGCCTGGTTGTCCCGGCATCATTTTTATGCATTGGTACATGTTATCAAATTTTTTAATTAAAAAAAGGAAAACATGTACTACAATCAGTCATGTGCCGCAAAAGGCAACAATTACGGAAACCGGCAAGGCCAGTTTATCCGATCAATGCAGCGAGCCTCAGTAAACATTTACAAAACTGACAGCAGTTATGAAATGCTGGTGTTTGCGCCAGGCCGCATCAAAGAAAATTTTCATATTGATGTAAAAGGAAATGAGTTAACAGTTTCCTACACGCCACCGGAAGGTTTTCAAAGACCAAATTGGATATTGAGAGAATACAGTCGCGGTGGATTTGTAAGAACTTTTACGCTCAATGAAAGTATCGACACGGCAGCTATTGCAGCTAAATACACAGATGGTGTGTTGCAAATAAGCCTGCCGATCATCGCAGGTAAAGAAAATGAGAAGAAAGAAATAGTGATCAACTAGGCTATTCTTAATGGAAGCTGCCCAATCAAGGCAGCTTTTATTTTCTCATCAATAAAATAGTCTATTTATATGCGACGGCTGCACTTGTTGGGCCAGTCAAAGGGATTATTTCTGTTCTTTTGAACCCTGCCGCTGTTGTCCAACGTTTAAAATCAGAAGGCATATAATCGAATGCATCCCCGTTTTCAATCAACATATTCAGGCTCATTAACAAACCAAAAGAATTTTGTTTTCTTGCATCATCAATAATATTTTCAATAGTCATAAATACACCCTTATCCGGTAAAGAGGCATACACTTTATTTATTATCTCCTGTTTTTTCTCCTCATCCATACCATGAATGATGTTTCCCATAGTGATTATTTCCGCAGAAGGAATATTATCTTTCATAAAATCCCCGCTGATAACTGTGATCCTGTCAGATAAATTAAATTTTGCAACTTTCTTTTTGGCCAGGGGTTCTACCGGTGGCAGATCAAAAGACATGCAATGAATGTCCGGATGATTCAGGCATATTTGAATACTTAATAGTCCATCCGCTCCTCCAACATCCAATAAAGTTTTGTATTTACTAAAATCAAATTTTTTGGCAAGGGTGATAAAATTGCCAATCTGAATACCGCTCATTGCGTCCATAAATTCCTGGAGCTTATCAGGGTTTTGATACAACTGCGTAAAAAAGGACATATTACCTTCTGTGGTTAGCTTGGCTTCATTTTGCGGTTTACCGGTAAGCAAGCCTTCTTCCAAATCACCCCAGAAATGATACAGGCGATTGTTTCCCATTTCAAGTATGCCTCCGATATAACCTGGTTTCTTTTTGTCAAGAAAAATTTCGGTATCCATACTATTGCTGTACACTGAAGTGTCCATTAGACCATCTCTTTGCAAAAAACCAAATGACACCAATACATCAAGCCAATCATATACATGCCTGTCGCTGGTACCAAGTGAGAGTTGTTGTTTAATTTCTTTACCAGTTAGTTTAATACCGGCAAGCCGGGTAAATAAACTGAATTTAACGGCTGCCAGTAATGCTTTGGAAGCCCAGTAACCCATACCGATTTGCATTATTTTAGATGGATCTGGCTGTTGACCTTGTGAATGTTCCATAAAAAAATTTAAGATGCAAAAGTTACATGATATTTTGAAGAGAGCGGTCGAAACCGGGTTTTATAAAGCAATATTCCTGCTTTTAGAATATTCGAATACGTAACGCATTTTGAAAAAAGGCAATCCTGAATACTTTACTGTGCTAGATAACCGCCAGCCACAGCAAAAAAAGTCCCGGTCAAATTTGTTATGACAGATCTATCTCAAAACCTTCCCTTGCCAATGCTGCGGATACATCTGAACTTAATTTGAACGAAGTAAGCATTTCTTCAAGAAATACATCTGAATGTGACGGATCATGATGGGTAAACAAAGTATGTTTCGCTGATGTAATAGAGGCAAATAGTCCTGCATCATTGATCGAAGAATGTCCCCAGCCTCTTCGCATTGGATATTCCTCGTTTGTGTATTGTGCATCGTGCAACAATATATCAGCTCCTTCAGCCAGGTCATAACCAGAAACCCATTTTGGATTTTGAATCATTCCATGACTTCCCAGGGCTGGTTCATGATCCGGTATAAATGTGAACACAAAATTTTCACGCATTATCCTATAACCAACTGTTGGACCCGGATGAATTATATAAGATGATTGAATGCGAAACGGACCTATATCAAATGCAGTGTTACTAACCTCATGCAATTCTAATTTGCAAGGAACATCACGAAGAAGAACCGGGAATAAAGGAGGCGAAAGATAACGGCTGATGCGTGAAAAAAGTGATTGTGAACTACTGGCCGGTCCCCAAATATGAATTTCTTTAGAAGGATCAAACAATGGACTAAAGAATCCTAACCCCTGTATATGGTCTAAATGAAGATGTGTAAGCAATATATCTATTCGCTTATAGGCAGAAGACGCACCTCCGCACTGCCGGATGCCTGTTCCACCATCAAGCACGAGCAAATGATCATCATATGCCACTGAAGCGCAAGTTGTATTGCCTCCATATTTTTCTGTATCGGGTCCGGTGGTTGGTATAGAACCACGAACGCCCCACAATTTTACTTTCATTTTAATTTTTGTTTCCAAAAAATAGCAACTGCTCCTAAAAAATTTCCGGACCGGCTAATGATCGGGTAAGAAGTAACAGATATAGGTTGCTTTTTCCCTTTCAGGCTTACGATCTGAAAACTCTTATGATATGGATATTGTTCTGATAATGTTTTTACCAATGGTAATTCTTCCGGGGCCATTGGATTACCATCATTATCGAATGGCTTAAAAACCGTGGCCCATTCTTCCACAGGCATTTCCCCGCTATCTTCAAAATTTTTTCCCAACAATTCTTCTGCCGGTTCATTGTAAAAAATAAGATTGCCAACAGTATCAGTAATAAAAACCGGGATCGAAAGACAATCGGCTAACTGACGATTTAAAATTATTTCAATTTCGTAAGCAGCCATTACTTTTCTTTTTTATATAAAGAAGTGCTTATCTAAATTTAAGAAGAATAGTTTTGATAAATGGAAACCGTTTGTAAAGAATTTAAAATAACCGGCACAATTCTTTGATTATTTCTTTGTGTTGCGGGTACATGGTTGATAATTCATTCCCATTCGCCAGTTCAAAATCTTCAAACTCAAATCCGGGAGAAACGGTACAGCCAACAAAACAATATTGACTTCTGGGAGCAGGGCGGCTTGCAAACCAACAATTAGCGGGTACTATATATTGAAATGCCTGGCCTTTTTTAAAATCGTTGCCTAGGGAAATAATTTTTGATTCGCCGTTCTGTTCAATGATATAAATAAGCAAGGGGTCTCCTGCATAAAAATGCCAGCATTCATCGCTTTTGATACGATGAAAGGCAGAAAAAGTTTCTTTCTCCAATAAAAAATAAATAGCTGTTGAAAACGCCCTGTCGCCATTAAATCTTTCCGGCAACGCTGCAGCAGCTGTTTGTTCGTTGCTTTTATAAGTTTGTTTATACCAGCCTCCTTCCGGATGGGGTCTTAAATCATATTTCTGAATAAGTTGATCGGTAATTGACATTTTATAAACTATCCTCGTTTTTTGTTTCTATTGCAACGGACTTAAAATTTTCCTTTGGATAATTATAGATTTTATCAACTACAAACTTTACGTCTTCTATAATTCCAAAAAGTATTGGTGACTTGCGGCTGCGCAGCCATGGATATCCAACAAAGTAAAGTCCCGGAAACTCCGGTATCCCTTCTTTATGTTTCAATTTTCCTTTATCATCAAACACTGGCAATTTGATATAGCTATGATCATGGTCAAAACCGGTCGACCATATAATTGTATTGATATGATTCTCTTTGAGATTAAGTGAGGTTATATTACTTGCACAACTCGCATTAACATCTGGAATATCGGCTTCATCATAGTGGGCAGGAGGCGCAGATAAATCATTTTCAGCGATATGATCATCGATCATCTTTTTTATTTTCTGGGAAAATTCATCAGCGAATCTTACATGCTGTACTGCATCTTCCTGGAA
>DASTZB010000467.1:0-17572 GCA_035764525.1 Chitinophagaceae bacterium
GGGCCAGTAGCAAGAGAATTGCGTGATAAAGGGTACATGAAAATTATCTCGTTGGCGCCGGAAGTACTGTAGTGAATGGTCAATGGTGAGTCGTGAATAGAGAGCGGAAAGTAGAAGAGTGCGACGCAACGGAAGATGAACAAAAAAGAAGAAGCTGATAACAAAAAAATAAATCTCTTAATTGAGAAAGTAAAATAAAATGAAAGCAAGATTTAAACCGAAGTTCAACATCAGGAAAGGCGATAAGGTTGTGGTGATCGCCGGTGATGATAAAGACTTAAGCAAAAGCCGCATAGTAAAAAAAGTACTGGTGGATCAAAGTCGTGTGATCGTGGAAGGTGTGAACATCGTTACCAAGCATAGCAAACCATCTGCGCAGAATACCAAAGGGGGCATTTTGAAAATGGAAGCGCCAATCCATATCAGCAATGTTATGCTGTATGATTCTAAGGAAAAAGCTGGTGTGAAGGTGACAAGAGAAAGAGTAGATGGAAAGACAGTTCGTGTTTCAAAAAAATCAGGTGAAAAGATCTGATGATCTAAAAAAATCGAATTATGAGTACGCAAACATATAAGCCCAGGTTAGCAACAAAATATACAAAGGATGTAGTTCCTGCCCTGGTAAAGAAATTTGGTTATTCAACAATGATGCAGGCTCCGCGTTTGGAAAAGATCTGTTTGAACCGCGGTGTAAATGGCGCTGTAAACGATAAAAAACTTATCGATATTTCATTGGATGAATTGACAACGATCAGCGGCCAGAAAGCTGTATCGACCATGTCTAAAAAAGACATTTCGAATTTCAAGCTCAGAAAAGCAATGCCGATCGGTGCAAGAGTTACCCTGCGTGGAGATAAAATGTATGAGTTTCTTGACAGGCTGATCGCTGTAGCACTTCCACGTGTACGTGACTTCAAAGGTGTAAATGAAAAATCTTTTGATGGTCGCGGTAACTACACAATGGGTGTAACAGAGCAGATCATTTTTCCTGAGATCGATATTGATAAAGTAAATCGCATTACCGGTCTTGATATCACATTTGTGACAACAGCTAATTCAGATGAAGAAGCTTATGAGTTGCTGAAAGAGCTTGGAATGCCTTTTAGAGATATTAAAAAGTAAGTAACAAAAATAAGCAGGAGATTCTTCGCTGCGTCGACTTCGTCTCCTTGCTCAGAATGACAAAATAAAAAATATGGCAAAAACATCAGTAAAAGCCAGGCAGAAAAAAAGAGAAAGAATGGTGACTCAGTATGCTGAGAAACGTAAAGAGCTGAAAAAAGCCGGCGACTGGAGAGCATTGGATGACCTTCCAAAGAATTCTTCAAAAGTAAGATTGAAGAATCGCTGTGCAATAAGCGGCCGTCCTAAGGGATATGTAAGATACTTTGGTATCTCAAGGATCGCTTTGCGTGATATGGCATTGGATGGAAAAATTCCAGGGCTTAAAAAAGCAAGCTGGTAAAACCGTGAATGGTGAGTGCTTAATGGTGAAACTATTCACAACTGACAACTCACAATTGACAAAATAAATTAAGAACTGATCAATTAAAATAATTATGGTAACAGATCCTATAGCAGATTTTCTAACAAGAGTCCGTAATGCACAGATGGCAGGACATCGTATTGTAGAAATTCCGGCATCTAATTTAAAAAAGAGGATTACTGAAATTCTTTACAACCAGGGATACATTCTCAAATACAAATTTGAGGATGACAGCAAGCAAGGTGTGATCAAGATCGCATTAAAGTATGATGTAGCTACAAAGCAACCTGCTATCCAAAGTTTGGAAAGGATCAGCCGCCCGGGTTTGCGTACGTATGCAAAACCTGAAGAATTTCGCCGTGTGAAAAGTGGATTGGGTATTGCTATCCTTTCTACTTCAAAAGGAGTAATGACAGATAAAGAAGCAAAGCTTCAGAATGTAGGTGGTGAGGTTCTTTGTTATATTTATTAAAAGTCAAAATGTAAAAGTCAACACAATCACAGGTTTTTGAATTTTTACTTTTGACTCCAGAGAAAATAATAAAATAAAAAAACAGATTATGTCTCGTATAGGTAGAAAACCAGTATCAGTTCCAAAAGGAGTTACAGTCACTGTAGGAAGTGATGGCGTATTGACTGTAAAAGGCCCGAAAGGAGAATTGAAGCAAGCTGTTGATCGTGATATCACGGTGGAAGTAAAAGATGAGGAAGTAAGCTTTGCTCGCCCTACTGATCAGATCCGTCATCGTGCTTTGCATGGCTTATATCGTTCTTTGACTTCTAATATGATAAAAGGAGTGACTGAAGGATACAAGAAGAAACTTGAATTGATCGGGGTTGGTTTCAAAGCAAGCAACCAGGGTAATGTGCTCGACCTTTCTTTGGGTTATTCGCACAATATCATTTTCGAAGTTCCAAAAGAATTGAAAGTGGTAACATCACAGGAAAAAGGTCAGAACCCGATGATCAGTTTGGAAGGAATCGATCATCAATTGCTTGGTCAGGTGGCTGCAAAGATCCGTGGTCTGCGTAAACCTGAACCATACAAAGGAAAAGGTGTTCGTTATGTGGGTGAGTTTGTTCGTAAGAAAGCAGGTAAGGCTGCAGGTAAGTAATAAACCCCTTGTTCCCCTAAAGGGGAAACTTAGGAGGTAAGTTCTTAGAAAATAAAATTAATCTCTGGCAAAATCCAGAGTCATCAAAAACTCTCCGCCCGGGGCGGAGATGGGGGTCTATAATTATGAATTCGAAAGCAAAAACAGCGAGAAGACAGAATATACGTTTCGGTATCCGTAAAAAAATTAACGGGACTGCTGCAAAACCACGTCTTTCTGTTTTCAGAAGCAATACAGAGATCTATGCTCAGTTAATCGATGATGTAAATGGCCAGACACTTGCTGCTGCTTCATCAAAAGAAAAAAGCATTGCTGCTCAAAAAGTAAACAAATCGGAAAAAAGTAAGCTGGTTGGCTCTGCAATTGCAGCAAAAGCTACAGAGCTTGGTTTGACAGAAGTAGTTTTTGATCGCGGTGGGTATTTATATCACGGTCGTGTGAAAGCAGTAGCTGATGGAGCAAGAGAAGGCGGACTGAAATTCTAATTCTAAAAATTGCAAATAATAATAAATGGCAAAAGTTAATTTAACCAGAGTAAAAGCCGGCGACCTTGAACTGAAAGACAAAGTGGTAGCCATTAACCGTGTTGTAAAAACAACAAAAGGTGGCCGTTCATTTAGTTTTTCTGCATTGGTTGTTGTAGGAAATGAAAATGGAGTTGTTGGTCATGGCCTGGGAAAAGCGAAGGAAGTACAGGAAGCAATTACTAAGGGAATTGAAGATGCAAAAAAGAACCTGATCAAAGTTCCCATAATGCATGGCACTATCCCTCATGATCAGTGGGCAAAAGAAGGCGCTGCAAAAGTGTTGATCAAGCCAGCTGCACATGGTACGGGTGTAATTGCGGGTGGTAGCATGCGTGCAGTGCTTGAAGCAGCTGGTGTAACTGACGTATTAGCTAAATCACTTGGCTCAGCAAATCCGCATAACGTGGTTAAAGCAACTTTCAAAGCATTAGCAATGTTGCGTGAGCCGATCTCAGTAGCCAAAACTAGAACAGTAGGATTGAAGAAAGTATTCAACGGATAATAATTAGTCGACAGTCGATAGTCGACAGTCGATAGTCAAAGACTATAAAATGAAAAAGATAAAAATCACTTTAGTAAAAAGCCCGATCGACAGACCTGAGCGTCAGAAGAAAACCCTGAAAGCTCTTGGTTTGAATAAGATGAATGCAACTAAAGAAGTAGAAGCTACTCCACAAATTCTAGGAATGGTTCGTAAAATGAATCACCTGGTAAAAGTTGAGGAAGCGTAAACAAATCCAAGCGAGCCCTGAATGCTTTCGGGGCGTTAAGTATAAAATAAAAGCAAAATGAAATTACATCAGTTAAGACCTGCAAAGGGCGCAACACAAAAAGAAAAAAGAATCGGTCGCGGTGAAGCTTCAGGACATGGAGGTACCTCTACAAAAGGTAACAAGGGTGGACAAAGCCGAGCTGGCTACAAAAGAAAAATGGCACATGAAGGTGGGCAGATGCCTATCCAGCGTCGTGTTCCAAAACGTGGCTTTACCAATATTCATCGAATTGAATATAAAGTTTTAAATCTTGGACAGCTTGATCAACTATCTGAAAAGTATGGTATTAAAGAATTCTCAATAGAGAACCTTTACAGTAATAAATTGATCAGCCAGAATGATAAAGTGAAAATTTTAGGAAACGGGGAAGTGAAGGGCAAGTTTACTTTTAAAGTAAATGCAGTAAGTGAGAAAGCTAAAACTGCGATTGAAGCAGCAGGCGGCACAGTAGAAATTCTTTCCTGATTTTCCGTAACTTGCAATGGCGCATGTTAAATGCGTCTTTTTTATTTAGGATATTTAAATCGCTCTGCATCCGTGAAAAAATTAATAAAAACACTGAAGAATATCTGGAGTATCGAGGAATTGCGCAGCAAGATCCTTTTTACACTAGCATTAATATTTATATACCGTGTGGGTGCACACATTGTTCTGCCCGGTATTGACCCTGATGGCATTCGGGCTTCAATGGCGAATTCCAAGAAAGGAATACTTGGTTTGATCGATACGTTTGCAGGTGGTGCATTTTCACAAGCATCCATTTTTGCATTGGGTATCATGCCATACATCTCAGCCTCTATTTTTATGCAGTTGATGACGGTGCTGGTGCCTCAAATGCAGAAGCTGCAAAAAGAAGGCGATAGCGGCAGAAAAAAGATTAATCAATGGACACGTTATCTTACAGTGGCAGTTACGATCGTTCAGGCATCTGCATATGTTACCTACCTGAATGAAATGACAAAAACTGGTGGCCGGATTGCCGGTTTTGAACCTTACTTCTGGTACACAACAGTTATCGTTCTTACTGCCGGTACCTTATTCGTAATGTGGTTGGGTGAAAAAATTACTGATAAAGGATTGGGCAACGGTACCTCTTTAATTATCATGGTGGGTATCCTTGCACGGTTGCCACAGTCAATTGCACAGGAATTTGTATCAAAATCTGCCGGGGCAGCAGGTGGTGGAATCTTAATTTTCATTATCGAGGTCTTCATACTAATAGCTATTATTCTTGGCTGTATTTTATTGATACAGGGTACAAGAAAAATTGCCCTGAATTATGCCAAACAAATTGCGGGCGGTAACCGGCAGTTTACTGGTGCGAGACAATTCTTGCCAATTAAAGTAAATAGTGCTGGTGTGATGCCGATCATCTTTGCGCAAGCGATCATGTTTCTGCCAACATTATTTTCTTATAGTAATTCTGATACCGGAAGAGGCATTGGTAAGGTATTCTCCGATCATACTAATATTTGGTACATGATAGTGTATGCAACGGTAGTAATTGGATTTACGTTTTTATATACAGCATTAATATTTAATCCAAAACAAATTGCCGATAACCTGAAGCAGAATAATGGATTTATTCCGGGAGTTAAACCTGGTCAACCAACAGCAGATTACATCGGGGCAGTAATGGACAAAGTAACTTTGCCCGGTGCCGTATTGCTTGCTTTTGTTGGTATATTACCAGGTATTGCCCAATTACTTGGAGTTACACAAGGATTTGCAAACTTCTTTGGAGGCACGTCTTTATTGATTATGGTAGGTGTAATACTTGATACACTACAACAAATAGAAACCCAATTGCTCATGCGTCAGTATGATGGTTTGATGAAGAGCGGAAGAATACAAGGAAGACAAACGCTTACACAGGCATCTATATAAATTTTATTGGATATTAATTTTAACCCGGTGTCAACTGCCGGGTTTCTTTTTAAATAAGGATATTTGCAGGATGATTATCTGTAAGACAAATGATGAAGTTGAGTTGATGCGGAAAAGCGCCTTGCTGGTAAGCAAGACACTTACAGAAGCTGCCGCTTTTCTTAAGCCTGGTGTTACCACGATTTCGCTTGATAGAATGATTGGTGAATATATTCGTGATCACCGTGCTGTGCCTTCCTTTCTCAATTACAATGGGTACCCTTATAATTCTTGTATTTCTGTAAATGATGTAGTAGTTCATGGATTTCCTAATAAAAACGAATTAAAGGAAGGCGATATAGTTTCTGTTGATATCGGTGTCGTACTAAATGGCTGGCATGGCGATCATGCTTATACTTTTGCCATCGGCGACCCGGGGAAAGAAGTAATGCAATTAATTAAGGCAACCAAAGAATCATTATACAAAGGAATTGAGAAAGCGATTTCAGGAAACCGTATTGGTGACATTTCTTTTGCGATACAGGAACACACTGAAAAAAAATATGGGTATGGTGTGGTAAGAGAATTGGTGGGTCATGGTCTCGGAAGAAGCATGCATGAAGATCCCCAGGTACCGAATTACGGTAAAAGAGGAAGTGGTGCCAAATTAAAAGATGGGATGGTACTGGCCATCGAACCAATGATAAATCTTGGTAAAAAAGAAGTATATACTGAAGATGATGGCTGGACAGTAAGAACAAAAGATGGAAAACCATCTGTACATTTTGAACATGACGTCTGTATAAGAAAACATGCAGCCGATATTCTTTCTGATTATAAACCAATTGAAGCAGCGGAAAAAGCGAATGTGAATCTATTCAGTGGATATGCAGTAGTCGTTTAATCTTTCCTTTTGTATTCCCATTCCCACACTTCACCATCTTCAGGATCGGTTACGAAGCCTAACAAAACAAAATTATTCTTCTCCAGTATCCTTGTTGAGTAATTTTTTTCAGGAAGTGTTCTTGCAGTAATTCTTACAGAAGGATCGGTAGCCAATGATAATTCGACTAATTGTTTACAGATCCGGGTGCCTACGCCTTTTTGCCGGTGATTTTCCATTGTTCCATAAGAGATCTCTACGGTGTTATTAACTGGCTGTCCTTTAAAAGCAGCGCTGCCAACCAATTCTCCATTTTCTTCTACGTAATAACAGATCCATGGAAGAGTGAATCCAACTTTTTTATAAAATTCGATACACATGCCGAGGGTTTCTTTGCACAAGGGGTTATTGGCAAATGTTTCGTTCTCTGGGAGTGTTTGTTTTATGGGAAGAAGATGCATCGGAAGGGCATTGCTTTTAAAAATGTTGTTCCTTATTTTTCGATAATTTTTACGCTAATTATTTCGTCTAAAATAAATCTGCTTTTGTTTGATCCCAAATGCCCATATCCCCTTGGATTTTTACTTTCATATTTACCTGTAGCTTCTATTATAAGATATTTGTTCCAATAACTTGAATGGACAGAATTAAACTCATTTTCAAATTTTTTTGGAATTGGGTTTCCATCTACATAACAATCAAATTCAACATGCAAATCAACAGTACATTTTTTCTGTGAGTTAATAGCAAAGTATTCATCAATTCCGCTATACACAGCTTTTATGTAAATTAATTTTCCTTCATTTTTTGGAAGGTCGCAAAATTCGATATAGGGTATGCCATTATAAGAAGAACTAGAAGATTTGGTTGATTTATATGAACAACCAATAATTAAGAAAACAATAAGAAAAATTTGAAATTTTCGCATGGCAATTACCGAATGTATTATGTTTATCGAACTTAAATTAATTTATTTTTCACTTATCCAACTGTCCCTTCACCTGCACATAACTCCACGCAGTAAATGGCAGAATAATAAAAAGTAGCAATACCCACCATGTTTTTAATACAAGAAGCAAAATGATCACGATCAGTAAAAGATAAAAAGGATAAATAAAAATTGGTAAAGCAATCTGCATAGCATCGACATGCCCGGAATTATTGTATTTTTTATGCACCCAATATTTTATGGGTAAATAAAGTGGTGTATGAACGAGCCAACCAACTGCCGCCGGGATAGCCAGGAATATTTTTGTAAACAACGGTATTTTTATTTCTAATAACTCTTTTTGCATTGCTCTATCTTTTTTTTCTATTTCGTATACAAGCGGGCGAAGATCCTGCTGCAATGTATTATTAAAAACCTGGTTCCAGGCGCCGTCACTTAAGTTTTTATCAAAGTCATTGACTGTAAAAATATTTCCGAAATTGACAAAGAGATTTTTTCCAAATCGTTTAAACGAGCTGTAGTTAATGCCTACCGGTAAGATCTTCAATGGAATGTTTTCCTGCTGGCATTTATAAGCAAGTCTCGCTGTTCCTTTTTTTAGTGAACGTAAATGCCATTCATTAACACATAGCCCTTCGCTGAAAATAAGGACGATTTGATGTCGTTTGAATAGTTCAATGCAGGCATCAAAGGTTTTATAATTCTCTGAAAGATTTTCAACACCTTCACTTGGACGGTACACGGGCAGCATTTTCAACTTGTAGAAAAGCCTTGTTATTTTTTTATTTAAAAAGGCATCACCTCTTGTTAATGACCAAACGGGTCTTTCAAAAATTATGTCCATCAGAACGGCATCAAGAAATGAATTGGGATGACTGCAGGCAAGTATTATCGGGCCTTTTTCTTTCAGTAACTCGGGGTTATTGATGATGATCTTTCTGCAGAAAATTTTGGCGGCCAGTCTTACTATTACTTTTAATATCGAATAAAGCATTCCTGTAATGATAATTAATAATTACTAATTAATAATTAATAATTCTTCATTTTTGTAAGGTGTCAAAACATCTTATAGTCATCGGTGGAGGTGCTGCGGGCTTTTTCTGTGCTGTTAATGCCGCAAGGATGGATCCTTCGTTAAAAGTTACCATTATTGAAAAAAGTAATAAGCTGCTTTCAAAAGTAAAAGTTAGCGGTGGCGGCCGCTGCAATGTTACTCATGCTTGCTTTGATATTGTGGAAATGAGTAAACGATATCCGAGAGGTCAGTATTTTGTAAAAAAAGCTTTTCACCAGTTCTTTACTACTGATATCATCACCTGGTTTGAAGAAAGAGGAGTGAAATTGAAGACGGAAAATGACGGAAGGATGTTTCCTGTTACCGATTCTTCTCAAACGATTATTAATTGTTTACTACAAGAGGCAAACCAGCTTGGTGTGGAAATTATAATGAATAGGGAGGTCAAAAAAATAGAAACTAATATCTCGACTTTCAATCTTCAACTTTCAACTGACGAAACATTGACTTCTGACTTTGTATGTGTAGCAAGCGGCGGTTATCCAAAATCTTCAATGTTTGATTGGCTGAAAGAACTTGGTCATACAATAGAAGAGCCCGTTCCATCCTTATTCACTTTTAACTTGCCAAATCATCCGATAAAAAAATTGATGGGAGTGAGTGTGGAAAAGGCAAAAGTTAAAATTCAAAACTCAAAACTTGAAGAAGAAGCCCCGTTATTAATTACTCATTGGGGGCTGAGCGGTCCGGCTGTGTTGAGATTGAGTGCATGGGGTGCAAAGGAATTAAAAATTAAGAATTATGAATCAAAAATTCTTATCAATTGGTTGCCGGATTATAATGAAGGTAATCTTAGAAAGAAATTTCAGGAGTTAAGAAATAATAATACCACACAAAAAGTGATCAATAAAAATTCTTTTGGTTTGCCATCGAGATTATGGGAATTTCTTGCTGACCAATCAGGAATAAAAAATGAATGGAGATGGGCTGATCTGCCTGTAATCATTCAAAATAAGTTTATAAAAAATCTTTGCAGTTATGAATGTGAAGTAAAAGGCAAAACAACTTTTAAAGAAGAGTTTGTAACAGCAGGTGGTATAAAATTGAATGAAGTAGATGCAAACACTATGAGGAGTAAAAAGGTTAGGAATCTTTTCTTTGCCGGCGAAGTATTGGATGTTGATGGCATAACTGGCGGTTTTAATTTTCAACATGCATGGACGAGTGGGTTTGTTGCCGCAAAGAATATTGCAGAAGGAATTTAGATTTCACGCAGCGGACGCCGCCGAGCAACGTTCGCAACGTAGCGCCGCAATATTCGATCACAGTGAGAAACAAAAAGCTGAACGGTCAACCGAATGTACAAGAGTGCGACGCAACGGCTGCTAAATCAGGGATTTAAAGCTGGGGTCATTATCAAAAAACTCATAACTCTGAACTCTCGACTCAGCACTATTTGCCCTATCTTTGCCGCCCCGGAATTTTAAACCCCTCCGGGAATATTTTATCATGTTTTTCAAAATGTATTTTAAACAACTAAACGCTGATGCACAGGAGTCTGCTGGTCCCGAAGTTACGGGAGAGGCAACTACAGCGACAACAAATGCACCTGCAGAGGCGGCTGCTCCTTCCCCTCATGATGATTTCGATTGGAGTGTTGACAAACGTAACGTTACTTCTTACACAAAAGAAGAAAAAGAAAAGTACGAGAAAGTGTATGATGACACCTTTATCCAAATCACTGATGGTGAAATGATAAAAGGTTTGGTGGTTGGTGTTACTAAAACCGATGTGGTATTGAACATTGGTTTTAAGAGTGATGGACTTGTTTCATTGAATGAATTCCGTGACCTGCAAGGATTGAAAGTTGGTGATGAAGTGGAAGTGATGGTAATTGAAAAAGAAGACCGTGAAGGTCATTTGAATCTTAGCAGGCGCCAGGCCCGTATTACCCGTGCATGGGAACGCATTGTTGAAGTACACAAAACTGGTGAGGTTATCACTGGTCTTGTTACTAACAAAACAAAAGGCGGCTTGATCGTTGATGTATTTGGAATGGAAACATTCTTACCGGGTTCACAAATTGATGTGAAGCCTGTAACAGATTACGATCAGTTTGTTGGAAAAACAATGGAATTCAAAGTGGTGAAAATTAATGAAGCCATCAAGAATGCTGTTGTATCACACAAAGCACTTATTGAAAGTGATATCGAGGCACAACGTGCTGAGATCATGAGCAAACTCGAAAAAGGCCAGGTACTTGAAGGAACAGTGAAGAACATCACTGACTTTGGTGCCTTTATGGATTTGGGTGGTCTTGACGGCTTGTTATACATCACTGATATTTCATGGGGACGTATATCGCATCCTTCAGAAGTATTGAAACTTGATCAGAAGATCAACGTGGTGGTTCTTGATTTTGATGATGAGAAAAAACGTATCAGCCTTGGTTTAAAACAACTGACTCCGCATCCTTGGGATGTGTTGCCAGAAACAATTGCTGAAGGAAATATTGTAAAAGGCCGTGTTGTGAATATTGAAGATTACGGTGCTTTCTTAGAAATTCAACCGGGTGTTGAAGGTCTTGTTCACGTAAGTGAGATCACATGGGCAAATACGCCGATCAATGCAAAAGAATTCTTCAAATTGGGAGATGAGCATGAAGCGAAGATCGTAACACTTGATAAGGGGAATCGCAAGATGAGTCTTTCTATTAAGCAACTTTCCCCTGATCCCTGGAATGATATTGAAACTAAATTCCCTGTTGAGAGCCGTCACAAAGGTTTAGTGAAAAACATCACTCCTTATGGTGTGTTTGTTGAATTAGCTCCTGGCATCGGTGGTATGATCCATATCAGCGACCTGAGCTGGTTAAAGCGCTTCAATCATCCAAGTGAGTACACAAAGGTGGGCGAGCATATCGATATCGTTATTTTAAGTATCGATAAAGATAATCGCAAGCTTCAGTTAGGTCATAAGCAATTGGAAGAAGATCCCTGGAATAGCCTCCAGGAAACATTTGCTATCGGCAGTGTTCATGAAGGAACAGTTATTCGTCGTGATGATAAAGGCGCTGTTGTTCAATTGCCTTATGGATTGGAAGGGTTTGCTCCAGCCCGTCATCTTGCAAAAGAAGATGGCAAGACAGTAAGTGCAGATGAAACTACCCAATTCATGGTGATCGAGTTTGATCGCAATGAAAAGCGTATCGTTTTATCTCATACTCGTACATGGGAACAAGCTAAAGTGGAAGAGAAAGAAGCTGCCCGCAAGGAAGCAAAAGTGGAAGCTGATAAGACCCGTAAGGCTGTGAAAAATGTACAGGCAAAAGTAGAAAAAGCAACGCTTGGTGATCTTGGCGCTCTAGCTGAAATTAAAGCTAAGTTGAAAGAAGAAGAGAAGAGCGGTGGGGAAGAAGCTCCTAAGAGTGAGTAAGAAAATCCACTTCGGATCAGATAAAAGAATTTTAAGTCTCGCCTCAGGCGAGACTTTTTTTATGCATTCTAAAATTTACTTTATATAATTCCCATTTCTCCGAGTGCAATCACGGTTACTAATACCCCAATAGAAGCAATTAAAATAACTTTAAATTTCAAGCTCAATTTGTCATAAATGACCGCTTTCATAAAATAAGTGTTTAAATTTTTAAGTACAATCTTTGGGCCACAATTAAAACTTTTTTAATACAGAATTTGACTGGATATTTTTAGAAAGAATGGTTTTCTACTTCCACATACTGTTGATGAATGTGGTAATTCGTTGGCGATTGGATCATTTTATAAAATTCTTAAAGAATTTTTCCTTCAAAAAGATCTTACTGCCTATTGGCATTTCGGCATTCAATATCAAGTTTTCGGGAAGGATTAGTTAGGAGAATTTCCGCAGGTAAGTAAGTATGGATATTAAAATTAAGAATGTTTATGATGATTGCCCGTTTTTTTTAGAATAATTTTTTTATTTCATGTCTGTTGAAAACTGATTAAAGACCTAAACATAGCACCAGTGTTTGTTTACAAATCCTTAATTTGTATTTATATTGATTGCTTCATGACCGGAATTTTTCAAAGACTAAAAGATATCAAGCCGCTACGGTCAGTAGTGTATGCGATCGTAGGGATAGTTTCTTATCCGGGCCTTATGATTTTAAATAAACTAAAAATTTCAGGAACCGAAAATATTAGTAAGCTGCCAAAACAAAATGTTCTTTTTGTAAGCAATCATCAAACTTATTTTGCAGATGTCATCACCTTCCTTCATATTTTTTGTGCGGTAAAATGGGGTAAGAAGGATCGTCTTGGCGTTCCATATTATTTACTAAATCCTTTTACCAGGGTATACTATGTAGCGGCAGAAGAAACAATGCGAGGCAGTTTTATTAGTCGGTTTTTCACCCTGGCGGGTGCCATCACAGTAAAACGAACCTGGAACCCTGACAGTAAAATAAAAAGAAAGGGCCTTGATCCATCTGACACAAGAAAGATTGAAAGGGCATTGGATAGTAACTGGGTCATCACGTTTCCACAAGGAACTACCAAGCCTTTTGCACCGGGAAGAAAAGGAACCGCGTTGATCATAAAAAGAAATAAGCCGATCGTTATACCCGTAGTTATTAATGGTTTCTGGAGAGCTTTCAATAAAAAAGGGTTGAAGTTTAAAAAGAAAGGTTCGTTGCTAACTGTAAATTTTAAAGAACCATTACAAATAGATTATAATGGCCCTGTAGAAGACATCATGAAAAAAATAATGGATGCCATTGAACAAAGTAAAGAATACATGATGAAGGGGGCACATCACTGGTCGAAAGAAAAAATTAATCAGAAATGAATAATTATTAGTGATTGAAAAGTGCTTTGAGTTCTGTCGCCTGATCTGCTTTCATCTTTCCGCCAAGGATCAACCTCAGTTGTCTTCTTCTTAAGGCACTTTCAAAAAGTTTTTTTTCTTCATCAGTGTCGGGGGTCACGGAGGGAACAGGTCTTGGCTTGCCATTTGGATCAAGAGCAACAAATGTATAATAGGCTTCATTGCTTTTGTATTTGTATTGATGAATTGGATCTTCACCCCATACGGCTAAGTGCACTTCCATGGATGTATTAAAGACCCTTGAAACTTTAGCTTCTATATGAACAACATTTCCAATTTTGATCGGCGCTTCAAACGAAATATTATCAACTGAAGCGGTCACTACCGGGGCGGCGCAATGTTTCGTGGCAGCCAGGGCTGCAGCAATATCCATCCAGTACATTAGCCGGCCACCCATTAAGTTTCCAAACGTATTAGTGTCATTTGGCAATACTAATTCTGTCATTATTACTAGGCTATCAGCAGCATGTTTTGTTTCCATAAAAAAAATTTGGGCGAAGTTATTAAAACGCACCATACTCATTTGTTTTAATTCATACTATCATTTGTTAAGAATGCCGAAACCTTTACATTTGCCCATTCTCAAAGATTCAACAACCGATTGCTATGGAGCTACAGCCCGTAATTAATTTTGACAATACAGAATATGCTTTCGCTTACAAGTCAGATAAAGAATTAAAACAAGCTCATTTTCTTTTTTCTATAATGGGTAAACCCTGGTTGGTAAAAATCGGCACCAGGTTGACACCACCAATAGTAAAATGGAATCTTCCTTTTGTAAAACCGTTGATTCGCAATACAATTTTTCAGCAGTTTGTTGGCGGGGAAACTTTGGAACAAAATGTTGTGGTGGCTGATAAGTTGGAAAAATATGGTGTGCAGGTAATACTTGATTATGGCGTGGAAGGAAAAGAAGGAGAAGAGAATTTTGATCATGCCTGCGATGAGTTTATTCGTGTGATCAACTATGCTTCTACACAACCGAATATTCCTTTTATGAGTGTAAAGGTGACTGGCTTTGCCCGCTTTAGTCTATTGGAAAAATTGGATGCAATGATGCATAAGAATGAAGGCAGCCTGATGAAAAAGCATTTGAAAGCATTAGATGATCTTTCAAAAGATGAAAAAGAAGAATGGCACCGGGTAAGAACAAGAATGCATCGTATTTGCGAAACAGCAGCGAAAGGAAATGTTGGTGTGTTTGTAGATGCCGAGGAAACATGGATACAGGATCCTGTTGATGCATTGACTATCCTGATGATGGATACTTACAACAAAGAAAAATGTATTGTTTATAATACCACGCAGCATTATCGGCATGATCGGTTACAATTCTTAATAGACTCTTATGAAGCTGCTGTCGAAAGAAAATTTATTCTCGGTGCCAAACTGGTTCGTGGGGCTTATATGGAAAAAGAAAGAAAAAGAGCCTCTGAAATGAATTATCCTTCACCGATCCAGCCAAACAAAGAAAGTAGTGATGCGGATTTTGATGAAGGAGTAAAATTCTGCATTGATCATATTGATAAGATCTCGCTGGTTGTTGCATCACATAATGAACGTAGCAATATGCTTGCGGTAGAGTTGCTGCAGAAAAAAGGGTTGCCTTTGAAACATCCGCATGTTCATTGGAGCCAGCTATATGGAATGAGTGATAATATTACTTTTAATCTTGCTAAGGCGGGATGCAATGTCAGCAAGTATTTACCTTTTGGACCCATAAAAGATGTGGTGCCTTACCTGATGCGTCGTGCGCAGGAGAATACTTCTATCGGCGGGCAAACCGGTCGCGAGCTAAGTTTGATTGGCAAAGAAATGAAAAGAAGAGACTTGTGATTTTTTAAAAAGGAAGCTTCCTGCCTCATAGACTATATCCGTTGAAGGGAGTTTACAAAGGGTAATCAGCATTGTGGAGAAAAACAATTCCAAAAAATTTACACATAAGAGGGTATTGAACGTTTTGGTATTATTCTTGAAGATACTGTCTTTAGGATAATCTGAGGGTATAATTGAGGCTTCGATACTTACCATCTGTCTCACCACTTAAGCAGCAAAACCAGTTGCTGGATTTTATTAATCTCTATCTAAAATTTCGATATGCTGCTGCTATCTGATGCGTTAATTGTTTTTTTTAAATTCCTGCAGATCTTTCTTTGGATAAGCATACCGGCACTTTTGATCGGGATGTTCATTACTACTGTGATTCATTATAGTAACAAAAGAAAGAAACAAAAAAGCGAAGAACAACCGTTCATTTTTGACAATGATGACTCGTGTGCCGGTTACGACGAAGTTTCTTTGATGCCTTTGAATTTGCAGGGAAACAGCCAGGAGACAAAGAAGATAATGAGTTATTTATCTTTCAGCAATGCCCGTTATATCGCTATTCAAAAAGATTTTAAAATGCTTACGGAGAAATATCAACAATTACAGGGAATTAGTAACAAATATTCTGAAACAAAAAATAATGAAACTATGGAAACGATACAAACAGATCTGCAAGAAATATCTTATCAGCAGATCGATTCTATAAGGCAGCAGCACGAAATTGAAAAAAGAGAATTGCTTGCTGAACTCGATCAATTGACAGTATCCTTTGAAAACCTTGAAAAGGATAATAGTAGTTTACGTGATCAGTTGAATGTTTATTCTGAAAACGGAACCGGGTTCACAACGATGATCCAAAAATGGGAAGAAGAAAAAGCTGAATTGAAAAGGAGGATAAGTGAGCAGGAATATTTAAAAGATGTCTTAGATGAAAAAAAACAACAGATCGTTTTTCTTCAACAACAATTAGAGCAAAGGATCAAAAACCATCATTTGGTTGAGCAACAATTCAGAGAGTTGGGAATAAAATTTATGGAGGCCAATGAAAAATTGGAGATAAAGGACCAATCAAGTAAAGAGTTCCAAGCGGCTGTTCATGACAAGGAGCAGGAAATAACTTTTTTGAAGGAAGCTGCGCACTCAGCTACTGCTAATGCGGCACAACTGGAAGCAACAATAAAAGAACTGCAGGAACAGAATTCTAAATTTTCTTGTGAGTTGCAAGAAAAAAATGATCTCATTAGTGATCTGCAGACACAACTGGAAGAAGCTAATGAGGCTAAAATAAAACTGGAAGAAAGATTAGAAAGAAGCCAGGCATTCATTAAAGGATTTCACAGGAAGCTTTCTGATATTCTCCAGGAAGAGATCCCCGAATCGCCGGTCATAGTTATGAAGCCTGTTTATAAGCAAGAAAATAAAGAAGAACAGGTTAATGAATCAGCTATTCAATGATTGTTTCATAACACTTGCATAGGGTTTTGGCCGCCCCGGTGAACAACTACGATCCAGGTATGATATTTTAGTTTCACCGGGGCATTTTTTATTTACAAAACTTCAAAGTTTCCCACAGCCCCCGTCTCATAGCTCATGAAATCATAGCTTTCTATTAACTTGCGCACATGCAACAATATCTCGATCTGCTTCAATATATCCTTGATACTGGCGTGCAAAAACACGACCGTACCGGTACTGGCACTATCAGCACATTTGGTTACCAGATGAGGTTTGATCTGCAAAAAGGATTTCCTCTTGTTACTACAAAAAAAGTTCATACAAAAAGTATCATTCACGAATTGCTTTGGTTTTTGAAAGGAGAAACCAATATTCAATATCTGAAAGAAAATGGAGTAAGCATTTGGAATGAATGGGCAAATGAGACCGGTGAGCTTGGTCCTGTTTATGGAAAACAATGGCGGAGTTGGGAAGGTAAAGATGGAAAAGTAATTGATCAAATATCTGACCTGGTAAAACAAATTAAAAATAATCCTGATAGCCGTCGTTTAATAGTAAGTGCATGGAATGTAACGGAGCTTCCCGAAATGGCATTGATGCCTTGTCATACTCTTTTTCAATTCTATGTAGCCAACGGGAAATTAAGTTGCCAGCTATATCAAAGAAGCGCTGATGTATTTCTTGGTGTTCCTTTTAATATTGCTTCTTATGCTTTACTTACATTAATGATCGCACAGGTTTGTGATCTTAAGCCGGGAGAGTTCATTCATACATTCGGCGACGTTCATATTTATAATAATCATATTGAGCAGG
>DASTZB010000468.1:0-16251 GCA_035764525.1 Chitinophagaceae bacterium
CGATACAGATGTTTCCGGATCACTTCAATTCTTTGTTCGATCGTCGGTGCCGGTAAATGTTCGCCTGTTTTAATAAAGTGTTTTATCTCGTTAAATATCCAGGGATAACCGATAGCAGCACGACCGATCATAATGCCATCCACTCCGTAACGGTGTTTATATTCCAAAGCTTTTTCAGGAGAATCTATGTCACCATTTCCGAAAACTGGAATTTGAATACGAGGATTTTCTTTCACTTTGGCGATCAACGTCCAGTCAGCTTCGCCTTTATAAAGCTGTGCCCTTGTTCTTCCATGAATGGAGATTGCTTTTATACCTATATCCTGTAATCGTTCAGCAACTTCTTCGATGTTCTTGCTGTTATCATCCCAACCCAATCTTGTTTTAATTGTAACAGGCAACGAAGTTGATCTTACGACAGCGTCAGTTAATCTTACCATCAGGTCAACATCTCTTAACACGCCAGCTCCGGCTCCTTTGCTCACAACTTTTTTTACAGGACACCCAAAATTTATATCAACAAGGTCAGGATTCACCGCTTCGCAGATCTTTGCGCTCAACGCCATTGCCTCTTCATCACCACCAAAAATTTGAATACCAAATGGTCGTTCTTCTTCACTGAAATCGAGCTTCATTTTGCTCTTCATCGCATCCCTTATCAAACCTTCACTTGAAATAAATTCACTGAACATGAGGTCGGCGCCATTATCCTTACACACGGCACGGAATGGCGGATCGCTGACATCCTCCATCGGGGCAAGGAGAAGTGGGAAATCTGGTAATTGTATGTTGCCAATCCTAATCATCTGTTTAATTGAATTCTTAATTATTCCTTTTTAATTATTAATTGCTGGTTACTTTTGCCTGCCCACCAATCGGAGGGAAGCGGCAAATTTACAACTCAAAAAGCGGAGTTTCTAATTATGAGTTATTTTAAAAAAGTGCATCCCATCTTACAACTGCTCATTTTTGCAGGTATGGCAATGGGCTGTTTTCTGATCTTTGGATTTGTTGGAACAATGGTACTTGCGAAAGTCACCGGCATAAACCTGTTAACATTAAGCGACCCCGATAAATGGGATTATTCAAATCCTTCATTACTTACTTTTTTGAGAGGAATGCTGGTAGTCCAGTTTTTTGCATTATATATTATTCCTGTATTTCTTTTTGCAAGATTCTGTGATCCAAAGCCAACACAATACCTGGGTTTAACATCTGCAAAACCAATATATTTTATTTTGGGCATAACCGTATTGTTATTGGCCCTTCCTTTTGTTGACTGGACAGGTACAATTAATCATGAATTAATTCCTGAGACAACAGCGATCGGGAAATGGATGAAGGCAAGTGAGGAAGCAACAGCAAAACAGATCGGGTTTCTGCTCAAAAGAAATACTGTTCAGGACCTGTTCCTTAATCTTGTTTTAGTTGCGGTATTCGCGGGTGTGGGCGAAGAACTATTCTTCCGTGGAGTTTTGCAAAGATTATTTATTAAAATATTTAGAAACCCCTGGGCTGGTATTCTTGTCACTGCATTTATTTTTTCCGCTGTTCATTTGCAGTTTTATGGATTTATACCGAGGTTCATTCTCGGAATATTATTGGGCCTGCTTTATTGGTACAGTGGCAGTCTTTGGCCAGTAATCATTGCACATTTTGTGTATGATGCCTTTGCAGTTGTGATGATCTGGTTTAACCCGACATTAGCTGAGCAAGACAGCGTCACTGTTTCATTAGGGAATAAATCTTTACTGGCGGCCGTTAGTCTTGCATTGATCATCGTCATTGTAATTATAATGAAGAAAAGATCAACCAATAGTTATGAAGCCGTATATGCAAGAGATAATATTGATGACTCAAATCCTTTTGCATAAACTATCAGTTATCATCGTTTAAAACCATCATCTTCTTTCATGGCTTTTAACTGGAAAACATTTCGAACAAGAACGCTAACGGCAATAATCTTTGCAGCCGTAATGCTGACGGGTTTATTATGGAATTACTGGGGCTTTGTTATTTTATTTTTAATCATACATTTTGGTTGCTGGTGGGAGTTTGTAAAATTGATAAAGAAGATTTATGATAAAAAGTATTTAAAATATATTTTTTTAGGCCTGATTTATATTACAACACCAATATTATTGATGATTGATCTGGGCACTGAATTGAGAATTTATACAATCAATAATACAAATGAAATTATATATCATAAATTAATTCCCTGTTCAATTATATTTTCAATTTGGATAAATGATACTATGGCTTATATTGTTGGTTCATTAATTGGTAAAAGGCCCCTTTCGAAGATTTCGCCAAAGAAAACATGGGAAGGAACATTAGGGGGGATGATATTAGCAACACTTGTTGCTGGTATTATTGCATGGCAATTTGATTTGGATATTCAAAAAATGACAATCATAGCTGCAATTTCTTCTGTTGCTGGCACCTTCGGCGATCTCCTCGAATCAAAACTCAAACGAATGGCAAGAGTGAAAGATAGCGGCAACATTATGCCCGGTCATGGTGGTTTTTTAGATCGTTTTGATTCTTTGTTGCTGGCAATACCCACCGTATGGCTATATGTTTTTCTTTTTATGAAATAGTTTTTTGATCGTCATTTTGCATTTGCCATTTTCAATTCTCCATTTGCCATTTTCATATATTTGCCTCATGACAATCCACAAGGAAGGCTATAGTAGCATTGCATGGGCAACCATCTTATTCGGTGTGATCAATATTGTGTCATTTTATTTTATCAGTTACTCGTCTCCGGCACTTAGCTGGATCATTTTTATAGGCACACTAGGGTTATTAATTTTTCTTATCTCCTTTTTTCGTATTCCAAAAAGAAAATTGACTGTCCAGGATAATGCTGTTGTTGCACCTGCTGATGGCAAAGTAGTTACCATTGAAGAAGTAGAGGCAGATGAATATTTTGCTGATCGTCGCATACAGGTTTCTATTTTTATGAGTCCGCTGAATGTGCATGTTAACCGCAATCCGGTAAGTGGTGATATTTCATATAGTCAATACCATAAGGGAAAATACCTTGTTGCATGGCATCCAAAATCTTCTACAGAAAATGAACGCCACACGGTGGTTTATAAATCAAACGGCAAGGAATTGCTTATTAAACAAATTGCCGGTGCCCTGGCAAAACGTATTGTAAATTACTTACAGCCGGGTCAGCAAGTGAAGCAGGCAGAAGAGATGGGGTTTATCAAATTTGGTTCAAGGGTTGATCTTTTATTACCATTGAATGCTAAAGTGCAAGTGAAGATCGGCGATATGGCGAAAGGCGGGGTAACAGTAGTAGCGACCTGGTAGTCCTTTTTTATATAACTTTCACTACAGATCAATAATTCAAAACGATTGTTTATGAAAATATTTTTTTTAGCATCATTGTTCATGATGTTTGGCGCCTCTTTATTTAGCCAACAACTTTCAAGTTCACAGATCGATACGTTGGTAGAACGTGCTATGAAGGCTTTTGATGTACCGGGTATTGCCGTTGCAGTAATAAAGGATGGTAAAGTGATCCATTCAAAAGGTTATGGTGCTCGTTCTTTGAATACAAAAGAGAAAGTTGATGAAAATACATTATTTGGAATAGCCTCCAACAGCAAAGCTTTTACAGCAGCTGCATTAGGAATTTTAATAGATGAGGGAAAATTGAAATGGGATGATAAGGTTAGAGATTATATCCCGGAGTTTAAATTATACAATCCATACGTTACAGAAGAGTTTACTATTCGTGATCTGCTTACACACAGAAGCGGTATGGGTCTTGGCGCCGGCGACTTGATGTTTTTTCCTGATTCATCAGATTTTACACTAAAAGATATTCTTTATAATCTTCGTTTTTTAAAACCAGTTTCAGGTTTTCGTACCAAATACGACTATGATAACAATCTTTACATTGTTGCCGGCGAAGTTGTAGCAAGAGTAAGCGGAAAAAGCTGGGATGATTTTGTAGAAGAAAGAATTTTAAAACCATTGGGAATGACTCATTCTGCATGTTCGTTTGATCGTTTAAAAGATAAAACAAATGTGATCGATGGACATGCACCTGTGGAGGGCCGGGTACAGGTGATAGCAAGAAGTACTTTAAAGGTTGGCCATTCTGCCGGCGGTATTAATTCATGTATTTCTGATCTGAGTAAATGGGTGTTGCTGCAGTTATCACATGGTAAATACGGCGATAACCTGGGTAAAAAATTATTTTCAGACGAAGTACACGAAGAAATGTGGACGCCGCAAACGATCATACCGGTTCGCAATCCGGGCCCGTACAACACGCATTTTTCGGCCTATGGATTGGGATTTGGGATCAGCGATGTGAAAGGATACAAACAAGTAAGTCATACTGGCGGACTCGAAGGGATGGTAACACAGATCACAATGATACCTGAATTAAACCTGGGCATTATTGTACTTACTAACCAACAGGAAGGCGGAGCGTTTACATCAATTACAAACCAGATCAAGGATAGTTATTTTGGTATAATAGGAACGGATAGAGTAACTCAATATTCAAATGGTAGAAAACAATCACTGGCTGCTGCAAATAAGATCACCGATTCTATTTGGAGAGATATTGCCAATGCCCAAAAGGGAAATGCCGGTAAAACTGATCTTAAAATTTACACAGGCACTTACCGTGACCAATGGTTTGGGGATGTTATTATCTCCGTAAAAAATGGTAAGCTTTGGTTTGATTCTAAAAGGTCGCCAAAACTTACAGGAGAAATGTTTGCTTACAAAGGAAATGGTTTTGTAGTAAAATGGAGAGATAGAAGTATGGATGCCGATGCTTTTGTAGTTTTTTCTTTAGATATGGAAGGTAAGGGATCTGGAATTACAATGCGACCAATTTCGCCACTAACAGATTTTAGTTATGATTTTCAAGACCTGGATTTACGACGTGTTCAATGAAAATAACCAGCTCATCTGAAATTGACAGTTAAAATATTTCCTCCAACTCTTTCAAAGAGCTTACCACATAAGTTGGCTTAACATCTATGGGAATATTTAAATGATTAATGAATACCTGGTCAATGCCTGCATTCATAGCGCCGATGATATCTACTTCAATGCTATCTCCAAGCATAATACTTTCTGAAGGGCTGGCACCGGTTTTTTGGAAAGCATAATCAAATATTTCTCTATTGGGTTTAAGGCTGCTGCTCCCTTCCGAGGTGATCACTTCTTTAAAATATTTATCCAGTCCCGAATATTTCAATTTACTGTGTTGAGTTTTTTCAAAACCATTCGTGATCAAATGAAGCGCATAGTTTTTATTGTTTAAATACTCCAGTATTTCAATAGCATAGGGAAAAAGAATTGTTCGGGTGGGTAAAAGATCAAGAAATTGAATACTCATGTCTTTGGCTAATTTTTCATCGCCAATCTTGAAGTCCAGCAATGCCAGCCACATTCTCTTGACTCTTAATTCTTCCTGTTTTATAAAACCATTTCTATATCGTTCCCACAATTTTTCATTATGCGCCAGGTAGTTTTTATGAAAAAGATCAAAGTCGTGGATACCTCTTTGTTCTAGATGTAACGCATCATAAAGTTCCAATAGTGTGACTCTCGCATTTGCTTCAAAATCCCAGAGAGTGTGGTCAAGATCAAAAAAGAGATGGCGATATTTCATTTCGGATTGCAGATTTCGGATTTTAGATTTGCAATGAATTAAGATTACGGGCCCGCAATCTACAATCTAAATCTGAAATCAATGAGTGTTCTTATAACAGGTGCATCAAGAGGAATCGGAAAAGCGGTGGCAGAAATTTTTGCGGCAAACGGGCACGATCTTTTTTTAAACAGCCGAAGTGAAGTAGCTCTTTATAAGGCAATGGAAGAATTACAAGCCAATTATCCATCTGTTTCAATAAAGGCAAAAGCTTTTGATCTAACGGATAAACAACAGGCAAAAGACCTGGGAAGCTGGTGTTTGAAATATGCTGTTCCCGACATTATTGTTAATAATGCTGGTTTATTTGAACCCGGCAGTGTTTATAATGAGCCAGAAGGAACACTGGAAAGTCAACTTGCTATTAATGTAAGCAGCGCTTATCATCTGACAAGAACCCTATTACCCAAAATGATGGGGCGAAAATCTGGTCATATCTTCAATCTTTGTTCTATTGCATCGCTTCATGCTTATAAAAACGGCGGAGCTTATAGCATCAGCAAATTTGCGATGTATGGTTTCAGCAAGAACCTGCGTGAAGAAATGAAACCTTATAATATCAAGGTCACATCAGTTCATCCCGGCGCTGTTCTTACTGATTCATGGGCTGGTTATGATAATTCTTCGAAACGAATTATGGAAGCCGAAGACATCGCAAAAATGATCTATGCCTGTACACAACTTTCAGCCGCCGCTTGTGTGGAAGATATTGTGATAAGGCCGCAGTTAGGTGATTTATAGTTCACTCGCTGTATTTATAACCAACACCTCTGACCGAATGAAAATATTTGGGATTGCGGCTATCTTCCTCAAAATACTTACGAAAGTTGAGGATAAAATTATCGATTGTCCTTGTAGTGGGATAAACATTATAACCCCAAACAACCTGCAATATCTTCTCTCTTGGTACTACTTCATTCTTATTTTCAATAAGTAATTTCAAAAGCATTCCTTCTTTCTTACTTAATTGAATTTTTTCACCGCGGTTTGTAGTCGCTTCCTGTGCTTTAAAATCAATCGAGTTATTTCCAAATGAATATGAATTGCCGATGGTTTCTTTATCGAGTATTTTTTTATTTTTTTCAATAAGTTTCTGCACTCTCAATAATAATTCTTCAAGGTTGAAAGGTTTTGTCATATAATCATCGGCGCCTTTTTTAAGTCCGAGCACTTTATCGGCACTGCTGTTCTTTGCACTAAGGATAAGTATCGGCACTTCGTTATTGGCCAAACGGATCGTTTCAGTAACATTTATTCCATCCATTTCTGGTAACATTATATCGAGTATAATAAGATCGAAGTATTCTCCCTGCACAGATTTTATGGCAGCGCTGCCATCGTATGCAGAAGAAACCTCATATCCTTCTAATTCAAGGTTTAACCTCAACGCATCATGAAGATTTTCCTCATCTTCTACCAATAATATTGACGCTTTTGTATTTTCCTTGCTCATAATCATTTATGAAAATGGATGGCGAAATTACTGCCGGAAGGTATATTGTTTGTCACCGAAATGTCGGCATTGTGATCACCGGCTATCTTGCTGCAAAGATAAAGCCCTAATCCTGTGCCTTGTGTTTTACGTGTCGATTCATTACCAGTCCGGTAAAATTTCTCAAATATTTTGGTCTTTTCAGCGTCAGCAATACCAATGCCTTCATCAATAATATTCATTATTACATCATTGCCAGATTTGTGAAGGTTGCAAATGATCGGTTTTTCTTTAGGAGAATATTTAACAGCGTTTTCAATAAGATTACTGATAAGCAACTGAAGCAAAAGCGAATCTCCGCCAATTTCAATCTCAGGTTCGATATCATCTATAAAGTTTCTTTCCGGGTATCTGGTTTTTGCATCTCTTACACAATCTTTAAATAGCGATGAAAAATCCAGTTCTTCTTTTGAAAAAACATAGCCACCCCCTTCCAACTGTGAAGAAACAAGAATGTTGTTTATTAATGTATCAAGTCTTGAGGTTTCCTGTAAGGTCATCCGTATCAATTTTTTTTGTTTCTCCGCATCGAGTTGGTACTTCTGCAATGTTTCAAGATTAAGCATAGCCACGGAAATTGGAGTTTTCAATTCATGGGTAATCGCCATCATAAAATTTTGCTGCTGGTACTGCACTCTGAATTGTTTACGAACTGAACGGTAAACAAAAAAGGCACCCACAAATATTAAGATGAGGAAAGTAACTCCCTCTGCAAGATATTTTTCCGTATTCCTTTTTGATTCGTTTTCAATTTTGAACTGTTGTTGTGCAAATTTTTTTGGATCAAGGGAGGTCTTTTGGGAGTTAAGCTCGCTAAAACGGAGATCAGTTATATCCTGGTTTTGTTTTTCCAACGAAATAAACCACCATACTAATGCAGCAACAATGTATAAAAGAAGCAACCAATAAATAATGGTAACAAACCTGAATTTCTTTCCGGCAGATCTTGGCATAAGGAAAGTTATTTAACTTTTTCAACCCTGATGCCTACATTCAAAACTTCTTTCAGTGGATCCTCTCTCATAATGTTTTCAAGAAAGAATTTATAGCTTCCTGCTTTTAGTTTTCCGGCATCCGGAGCTAATTTGATCCTATGTTCATAAATATCATCCATGCCGGTAGCAAGCCAGCCTTTTTCATTAGTTGCTAATTGGAACTCCCTGGCCTCTTTATGCAAAGTATCATTGGGAGGTTGGTAATAATAGTTTACCCAAATATTATTGTAGTTATATTTTTCAGTATGTCTTATTACAAAAAAGACCTGGTAAAGGGAGGTTGTATCTGCAATAGTAAAATTGAATTCGGGTTTATAATCGCCGTTCCATTCATGATTGGGTAAAGACACCGTTTTTTCATACAGGTCAACAGCAGTGCAGGAGGTAAGAATGTATGAAGCCAGCGGTACAATGAATAACGCTTTAAATTGAACATCCAGCTTAGAACATTGAATATTGAATATTTTCAAAAGCCCTTTCATCTTACAAAACTAACTACAGAACATTTAATATTTGCTCTTTTGCTTTTTCCAGCTCATCTTTCATCATCACCACGCATTTTTGAATAGATGAATCGTAGGCTTTGGCGCCGGTAGTATTTATTTCCCTTCCTATTTCCTGTAAAATAAATGACAGCTTTTTCCCTTTTGATTCCTCTGCCTCGGCGAGAACCACCTTGAAATAATCACAATGGTTCCTTAAACGCACCATTTCTTCACTTATATCGATCTTTTCAATGTAGTATATAAGTTCCTGCTCCAACCTGTTCTTGTCATAGTTTTCTTTGCCCGCAAATTCCTCCATCAGCTTGGTTATATCATCCCGGATGATCTGTTTGCGTTGTGGTTCGAGCTTTTGGACTTCTTCTAATTGAGCAAGTATATTATGAACCCGGCACAGCAGATCTTTTTCAAGAGATTTACCTTCATCATCACGGTGAATATTCAAATCGTCAATCGCTAACATTATTACTTTTTGAAATGCTTTCCATTCTTCATCGGTCAATGTTTCGCTGGTGGGAGTTATTACTTCGGGCAATTTTACGAGTGTGCTTAAAATATTAGATGGGTCCAGGTTTAATTCTTTTGACAGGTCAGCCAAGGGTTGGAAATAAGCTTTTGCCAACTCAATATTTATCGTAACAGGTTTTGCATTGCCTGTTTCTTTTAAACTTATTGTACAATCTACGCTGCCTCGCCCAAGCTTGGAAGAAAGAATGCGGCGGATATCAAATTCAAATGGTTTTAAAAACGCAGGGAGCTTTAGTTGCAGTTCAAACTGTTTTCCATTGAGAGATTTTATGTCAACAAGGAATGTCTTACCACCAACAGATCTTTCAGCTCTTCCAAAGCCGGTCATCGATTTCAGCATGTAAATTTTTTTTGAGTGAAGTAAAGATATTGGAAAAAGTTGAGCGGTGAAGAGTTAATAACGCTGCCAGATGATGGTGATCTCTCAATAAGAACGGCTGATAAATTCATTTATAAGGATCAGAAGTTCTGTAAAAAAAATCTCCCCCGAAGATTCGGGGGAGAAATATGTGGATGGGTTAGTAAGTACCGGGAAATAAATTTCCCTTCACAATATTAATAACATTTTTTTCTAACTAAAAAATTTTTTCAATAAATTTTATTAACATTTCAATTTTGCTTGTGGATAATAGAACAAATAATGAATAAATGAAGTATAAAATGAAATTAAGCACATCTTCTTTCTTTTTTCCTCATCATTTGTTTTTATAAAATCATTTCATCCAGATTTTAAAAACATTGCAAACCTTGAATTCATTTGATAATTATCAATTATGTTATACAATGCAAAGCTGTTTACCTTTGAACAAATTCTAACAGTATGCGATTGGATAAACCGGTTCCGGTAAAATGGCTTGCTGATTTCATTGGAGCAGAGATCACTGGAAATAGTGATGCGTCTGCTACTGGTATCAATGAAATCCATAAAGTGGAAAAAGGGGACATTGTTTTTGTAGATCACCCGAAATATTATGATACCTGCATTAATTCTGCTGCTACAATCATTATTATTAACAAGAAAACAGGTGTTCCTGATGGAAAAACATTGCTCATCGTTGGTGATCCGTTCGAGGCGTATTTAAAACTTGTGAATCATTTTCGTCCATTTACTCCTTCGTCAAAAAGTATCAGTGATTCTGCTTCAATTGGCGAAAACACTGTAATCATGCCTAATTCTTTTATTGGCAACCATGTAACTATCGGAAATGATTGTATTATTCATCCTAATGTTACCATTTTGGATCATTGCCTGATAGGAAACAATGTTATTATACAGGCGGGCACCGTTATTGGCAGTGATGCATTTTATTACAACAAAAAAACCACCCGCGATATTCATTATAAAAAAATGAATAGTTGTGGTAGGGTAGTTATCGAAGATTTTGTTGAGATCGGCGCTAATTGCACATTTGATCGTGGTGTAAGTGGCGATACGGTGATCGGTGCAGGAACAAAGATCGACAACCTTGTACATATTGGTCATGATACAGAGGTTGGTAAAAATTGTTTGTTTGCGGGCCAGGTTGGTATTGCAGGTGCAACAAAAATTGAGGACAATGTAATTCTTTGGGGCCAGGTGGGTGTGAGTAAAACACTTACTATCGGTAAAGGAGCAACTGTTTATGCTCAAAGCGGTGTTAAAGATTCAATTGATGGCGGCAAAGTTTACTTCGGCTCCCCCGTTGAAGATGCAAGAGAAAAGATGAAAGAGTTCGTTTGGATAAAACGCATACCACAGCTTTGGGAAAAAGTGATGGGTAAGAAAGTTGAAAGTTGAAAGCTCAAAGTCGAAAGTTCTACCGGAGAGATCTTTTTGTAGTGAAGCTTCTTACATCAGAACAACCTTCAACATTTAACTTTCAACTTATTGTTCTGGAGTATAATCATTTGGCACCTGGTCTGCAATATTTTTCCAACTCCAGTAACCAAAATTTATCCAATCTTTCTGATCGTAATAATAACCGTTTTGCTTTATGGTTATGACATTAAGCATATCGATATATGAAATCTGCATCCCGATATTCATCGGTAACTTGTATTTTTTCAAATATTCATTCTCAGGGGCTCTTTTAGTATAAGTGATGCTGATCCTTCTTGGAAAATAAATATCGATCTCGCTTACACTATCTGCCGGCGTATACCATGTTGTGTCGTAAGGCTCCGTGATCTTATTAAATTTTTTGTCATTGTTTTCATCGAGCATATCAATTACAAAACCACTTTGGGTTAATGTGCTATCATAATAACTATGCATGAAATGCAGACGGCTGCCGAGATAAGCTTTTTGCCTGTTCTTTTTCCAAACTTTCATGCTGTCTGCGCTTGAAGTTCTTTCTTCATAAAAACTCAAACCCCTGTAACTGCATATATCTGTTTTGTACATGAAAAGAAACGAATCGAGATTGTAACGAAGATTATATCCAAGGGCATTATTGAAAATGATCAATGGCGAATCTGCCAGCACTTTTAATTTTTCTGATTTCCGGAAGTAATAGAACTTTAATACTTCCGGATTTACCAAAATACACTGTGAAGAGAAAGGAGTTGTGCCGATGAAATTTTCAAGAAAGAATTTCCCATACTTTGTCCAGCCATCTTTCACCTCATTACTGCTGCGGATCACTACTTCTTCAATGCTTTTTTCTTCCTTTACCATTACAATTTCCAGGTCATTGTTTTTCATTTCAGGGCTAATGCGTATCATTCTTGATCTGAAGCCTGTATAAGTGATCACAAGATCATAACCACCTTCTTTCAGGCTCATAGAAAAGAACCCTTCTTTATTAGTAGCAGTTCCCTGTGTAGTATTCTGGCAAAAAACGGAAGCAAATGCCAAAGGTTCTCTTGTCGCTGAATCGATCACCTTACCGGAAACTGTAAAATTTTGGCTGAATCCAAAACCAAATGAGAAGATCACAAGGGTAAACAGGAATATTTTTTTCATAGAATAAACAATTGCGGAATAAAGATAACACACTTATGGTTTTAGTTGCATACTGTTTACTGCCTCTGCGTAGTTTTTGCAGGCTTTTGTGATGCAAGACTCTAAAGGCATAAAGGAAAATCCCGGCAAAGCTTTTAGTATTTTATCGTTTTGCCAGTAAGTTTTACTTAAGGCAATTCTTGCTGTTTCTTTTGTGAGCAATGGCTTTGAATTTTTTAAAGCGGATTTTATTTTTTCGATCCTCCACGCAATACCACTTAATAAAGAGGTAGCCTCCCATTTAGGATGTTTTTGCCCAAAGCCATCAGCAATAGCATCGAACAGTTTTTTAAATTCCCAATTTTCATGATTAATAATAAAACGTTCTTCGGTGATATTACTTTCCATCAATAGTACGGCGAGCTTTGCAACATCCTCTACAGCAACAAATCCATTGACCCCATTTGTATACCATGGAGATCCTTTGTAGGTATTTTTAAAAATAGCGCAGCTGCTATCGTGCCAGTTACCGAAACCAAGAACCGTGCTTGGATTAATGATTACAGCATCTAGTCCTTCACCCATGCCGCGCCATACTTCCATTTCAGCTTTATTCTTACTGATGCCATAATGAGAATTCAATTTACCATCGACCCATTTTTTTTCTTCATTCACATGTTCACCGGTTGTAGTCCTTCCCAAAGCAGAAATGGAACTGATATGTACTAGTTTTTTTATCCCATTTTCAAGCGAAAGATTCACAACATTGGCCGTGCCGTCAACATTTGTATTATACATCTGCTTTCTTTCTTTTTTATCAAAAGAAACCAGTGCTGCAGAATGAATAATTGCATCAACACCTTGTATTGCTTCATTAAGAGAAATAACATCTAATACATCACCTGCTACCCATTCCACTTTATTTAGAATATCCGGGGTAATAAAAAATGGAAGTTTGTTGCTGCGGCGAATTGCACGAACGGCATAGCCTTTCTCAATAAGTTCTTTGATGATGTAAGCGCCGATAAAGCCGCTGCCGCCGGTAACAAGTACCTTACCCCTAACCCCTAAAGGTGAGTTTTGAAGATTCATTTAATTTGTAATTACCTGCAAACTTATGTGATGTGAGTGAATTGACTCAGGCATTATAATCATAGTATCCTTTTCCCGATTTCTTTCCTAATTTTCCCGATTCAACTTTTTCTTTTTGAATCAAAGAAGGCCTTAATCTTTCAGGATCGCCAAGTTGTTCATAAACGGAGCAACTGACAGCATAGTTTATATCATTCCCGATCAGGTCCATTAATTTAAATGGTCCCATTTTAAAACCGGTTGATTCCATCAGCGAATCAATGACAATAAAATCGGCAACATTTTCTTCTACTAATCGTAACGATTCAATATAAAAAGGTCTAGCCACACGGTTTACAATGTAACCCGGTGAATCTTTGCAAAGAACCGATGTTTTGTTCATTTGTTTTGCAAGTTCAACGATGATATTGGTTGTTTGCTCGTTTGTAAATTCTGTTTTCACAACTTCCACCAGTTTCATGATGGTAGCAGGATTAAAAAAATGCATGCCTATAACCCGTTCAGGATTTTTTACTCCTTTTGCAATTTTGGTTATTGAAAGTGAGGATGTATTGCTGGCAAAAACAGTTTCGCTGTGATTGATCTCTGCAAGCTGATTGAACAAAGCAATTTTAGCCTCAGGTTTTTCAATAATGGCTTCGATGATCACATCACCTAAACAATCATGCAGGTTATTAGTGAAGCGAAGGTTGTTCAGTGTTTCTTCTTTTGCGTTTCCGGTGATCTTACGTTTTTCTACCAGCGATTGTAAATTCTTTTCGATGGAGCTCTTAGCCTTTTCAAGGATAGTATCATTTAACTCATAAAGTAATACATAAAAACCAGATGAAGCAGCTGCTTGAGCAATACCACTGCCCATAGTGCCTGCGCCGCAAATGCAAATGATAGAACCGGGATTCATGAGATGAGAATGATTATGAGGATAAAGATAGATGATACTTCGCCAAGCTCAGTAGAATTACAGAACGTATAAGAGTGCGATGCAACGAAGCTTAATAGAAATTCAATGGCTTATAACAAAAACTACAAACCACAAACTATTGACTTTAAACTGCACTTGTGAACTGTTTCAAAAATCTCACATCATTCTCGCTGAAGAGGCGAATATCATTGATGCCGTATTTCAATAACGCAGGACGTTCGATACCCATACCAAATGCAAAACCTGTATATTTATTTGGATCGATGCCGCAGTTGGATAAAACATTTGGATGCACCATGCCGCTGCCAAGAATCTCCAACCAACCGGTTTTTTTACAAACGTTGCAACCGGCGCCTTTACATAGCATGCAACTGATGTCCATCTCGGCACTTGGCTCGGTAAATGGAAAATAAGAAGGGCGGAAGCGGATTTTTACATCGCTGCCGTACATTTCTTTTGCAAAAAAGTAAAGCGTTTGTTTCAGATCGGCGAAAGAAACATTTTCATCAATATATAAACCTTCCACCTGGTGAAAGAAGCAATGACTTCTTGCACTCACCGTTTCATTTCTATACACACGACCGGGACAAATAATACGGATCGGCAATTTGCCTTTCTGCATTTCACGGATCTGGATATTGCTTGTATGTGTTCTTAATAACCAATCCGGATTTTGCTGTACATAAAAAGTATCCTGCATATCACGAGCTGGATGATGCTCGGGAAGATTCAATGCGGTAAAGTTGTGCCAGTCATCTTCGATCTCCGGGCCTTCAGCAACAGCAAATCCTAATCGCTGAAAAATTGAAATGATACGATTGGTCATCAAACTTATCGGATGACGTGTGCCGAGAGGAATTGAATCTCCGGGAAGAGACAGATCAAGATTTGACTCCTTAGATTTTGACTTCGTATCTGAAGTCTTTAATTGGCTATATTTTAACTCAGCAAACTGTCTGAATTCATTTAGCACTTGCCCATACAATCTCTTATCCGAAACATTTTTTATCTCTTCCATTAACTTTTTGACCAATCCTTTTGTACCCAGATATTTAATGCGAAACTCTTCCGCAGATTTTTCATCTGTTGCGGTGAAAGCGTCGATCTCATTCTTGTAATCCTGTATTTGCTTCAGCAATTCTTCCATAGTCTGCAAATATAATTCATGATGCTGAGCTAAATGTTTTTTCAAACTTTTTCAGGATGTTTCTGCTTATAATTCTTAAATAATAAGCGTAACATACTGGGTAACACGATCAGAAGTAATGGTAAAGCGATTATAAAGCCGCCGATCACAGCGATCGCTAGAGGCTGGTGAAGTTGCGCCCCCACGCCAACGCCTAATGCGAGAGGCATCAGGGCAATGATGGCTCCGAGTGCCGTCATTAATTTTGGGCGCAGCCTTGTGGAGATTGAATAAATAATAGAATCATCAACGCTTTTTTCATGCAGCGATTCTTTGAATTGTAGAAAAGTGAAGATCGAATTTTCACCAATGATGCCAACGATCATGATAAGACCTGTATAGCTTCCTACATTCAGCGGAGTATTTGTTAACCAGAGCGCAAGGTAGCTGCCCGAGATTCCTAATACAGCGATCAATAAGATCAGCAATGCCACTTTGATCTTTTGGAATAAAAATAATATTACCGAAAACACAAGCAAGCTGGCTGCGATCAATATCATCAACAATTCTTTGAATGATTTTTGTTGCTCCGCATATGCACCGCCATATTCTATATAATAACCGGAAGGAAGAGTGAGCTCTGAGGATATCTTTTCCTGCACATCTTTCATCACACTGCCAAGGTCTCGGTTTTCAAGGTCTGCAGTTACTACCCCCATTGATTGCAAATTTGATCGTTGAATTTCTGCATCACCGGCATTAATAATAACAGTAGCCAATTCATGTATTGGTTTCAACCTTCCATCGGGTAAGAATATTTGCAGATCATTGATGTCACTTATACTAAGTTTTCTGCTGCCGGGATAAACCAACCTGATGGTAGAGTATTGTTCTTTCTCAAATAAATTGCCGACAATGTTGCCTTCCAATGAAGTTTGTAATTGATATTGAAGATTAGCTGGAGTAATGCCA
>DASTZB010000469.1:0-3166 GCA_035764525.1 Chitinophagaceae bacterium
GAAGGTCATCACCGGGCTTTCACCATGAGTGGCCTGGCAGATGGATGGGCAAGAAACCTTGAGATATTTAATACGGTAAATAGCGTCAGTGTTACAGGCAAGCGAATAACTATAGATAATATTAGCATTATTCATGAAGTGCCAACGCTTGGAGCCGCTAAGCCTGCCGATCTGAATGGAAGTGGTCAGCAAGTACTTTTTAATCGTTGTAATATCACCGGTGACAATCTTTTTTTCTTTGGTACCGGTGCGAAAGTAACTGGACCTGTTGTTGTATTGAATTGTGTTTTCCGTGGCAATGGATGGATACAACCGCATCAGCGATGGGCGACGGGATTATTGATAGATGGATGTGAAGTGCCTGATGGCGGAATTGATTTTATGAATCGTGGTGTGATGGGGTCTGGTCATGGTTGGGCAATTGGTTGGGCTGTTGCATGGAATTGCAAAGCCAAATCCTTTTTGAATCAAATGCCGCCGGGTTCGGCTAACTGGGTCATTGGAAGCAAGGGAGAGCAACAACGAAAAGCTATACCGGGTTCAAATGAAGGCGGATCGATAGTATATGATAGCTCGTCTGTGTTACCGGAAAGTATTTATGATTCACACAATTTTCCTGTAACACCTTCAAGTCTTTACTTAGCTCAATTGAATGAACGATTGGGTAAGCAGGCACTGATAAATATTGGTTATGGAATTAATGGATTTTAAAAAATTTCGAATGAGAAAATCATGGATCACACCAGTAATGATTTGCATTTCTTCTTTATTAACAATAAATCTCTATGCCCAATCAGCTCCGGGTAAAACATGGACCAAACACGAAGTAAAAAAATGGTTCGAACAAAAAGCATGGTTGAATGGTCTTTCGTTGACACCGCATAAAACCATCAACCAGGCTGAATTTGCCCGGCAATATCACCTCAATAAAATATACTGGGATAAAGCTTTTGCATTTCTTAAAGAACATGACCTTCAAACGATAGCAAAAGGAAAATATCCAATTGATGGCGACAATGTTTTTGCAACCGTGACAGATGATTCGTCAAAAAACTTTGAAAAGACAAACTGGGAATCACATAGAAAGTATATAGATGTTCAATGCATCATTGCAGGAAATGAAAAAATGGGAATTTACCCGGTTGCGAAAGCGACGGTAACGAAAGAATATGATGATAAGAAGGATGTTGCTAATTATTCGACTGAGGGAAAATTTTATGTAGGCACCCCAGGCACATTTTTTATTTTTTTTCCGGGAGATGCACATCGCCCTAATATCACACCGGGAGGCAACTTGCCGGTAAAAAAGATAGTGATTAAAGTGAGAGTAGCTGAATGATCAAAGTATACTTCTTAAAACTATGATAGTATGAAGAATGTCAATTTAAAATTCCTGTCACTATTAATTCCTGTGTTCTTCCTGAAGCAGGAGATGGCTTATTCTCAAGCAAAAAATGAAATTGCTGAATTTAAAAACTGGCCCAAGGGATCTTCTCCGACTGAAATTGGTAAAAGAGTAGCGGATCATTTTGTGGCAACGCCACATACAAATTTTAACCGCCCCACACCACCAAGAACTATCACTTATCCTGAAACCTGTACATGGTATGGCGCCTTAACATTTGCAAAAGAAACCAACGATAACAAATTAGTGGCGCAACTCGCACAGCGTTTTGAACCAATGTTCGGAAGCCGTGATACGCTTATACCAAAACCCGATCATGTTGATTTATCCGTGTTTGGTTCTGTGCCACTGGAATTATATATGCAAACAAAAGATGATCGTTACCTGAAACTCGGCAAATACATTGCCGATAAGCAATGGGCAGCGCCGGAAGGACCAAGAGTAAAACCAGAATCATACTATTATTATAATAAAGGAATGACGTGGCAAACAAGAATGTGGATCGATGATATGTTTATGATCACTGCGGTGCAGGCACAAGCTTATCGTGCAACAGGTGATACTGTTTATATTAATCGTGCTGCAAGAGAGATGGTTCTTTACCTGGATACATTGCAAATGCCAAACGGACTTTTTTATCATGCTCCGGATGTTCCTTTCTTTTGGGGGCGTGGGGATGGTTGGATGGCTGTTGGTATGAGTGAATTATTACGTTCACTTCCTAAAAATAATCCCAACTATAACCGCATCATGAGTGGATACAAACTAATGATGGCTTCATTGCTAAAACACCAGGGCGAAGATGGAATGTGGCATCAGTTGATCGATGATCCTTCCTCATGGTCCGAAACTTCCTGTACAGGCATGTTTACATTTGCATTTATTACGGGTGTAAAAAATGGATGGCTTGATAAAAAGACGTATGCACCTGCTGCCCGCAAAGCCTGGTTAAAATTGATCACTTATATCAATGAAAACAATGACATTACTGAAGTATGTGAAGGAACCAATAAGAAGAATGACCGCCAGTATTACCTGGATCGTAAAAGGAATATTGGTGATCTGCATGGACAGGCACCTGTGCTATGGTGTGCAACAGCATTGCTGAGAAAATAAATAATGTTAGATTTAATAAAAAAAATTTATAAAGTAAACACGATGATGAGATCAGGACACTTATTATTCATTGTTTCCTTCTTTATTACTGTGTCTTCAATTGCACAAACGTCCGCCTCTGGCGGATGGCAAAATCTTTTTAATGGTAAAGATCTTACCGGGTGGAAACGTTTAGCCGGAAAGGCTGAATACACCGTTGAAAATGGAGTGATCATTGGAAGAACTGTAATGAACTCGAGAAACACTTTTTTAGTTACTGAAAAAGAATATGGAGATTTTATATTGGAAGCTGATGTGTGGGTGGAGGATGAAGAAGGTAATGCCGGTATTCAAACAAGGAGCCATTTCAATCCTGAAGCTTTTAACGGTGAAGGAAGAGTATATGGTCGCCAATGTGAAGTTGATCCTTCACTTCGAAGGTGGACGGGAGGGATCTATGATGAAGGCAGAAGAGACTGGCTTTATCCCATGCAATTAAACCCAACAGCACAAAATGTATATAAGAAAGGAGAGTACAATCATTTTAGAGTTGAATGTATCGGTAATGAAATGAAAACATGGGTGAATGGCGTTGCGACGGCTTATGTAGTGGATACTCTCGATCCAAAAGGCTTTATCGGATTGCAGGTGCATGCGATAAACTCT
>DASTZB010000470.1:0-2597 GCA_035764525.1 Chitinophagaceae bacterium
GATATTGGCAAACTCGTATGCATTTGCTATTCGTGTTGAATTATCAAGACTGATCAATCTTGTTTTAGAATGAATGCTTGAGCCGGGCTCATTAAAACCAATATGACCATTATTGCCGATACCAAGAATTTGTAATTCAATTCCACCTGCATCCTCTATCATCTTTTCGTATTGACGGCAATGGTCTTTTATATCTTCTTTTCTTATTTCGCCGTTGGGTATATGTGTATTCTTTGGATCGATGTCAATATGATTGAACAAATTCACCTTCATAAACCGCTGGTAGCTTTGCAATGCATCATTACTGATAGGATAATACTGGTCAAGATTGAAAGCGACCACATTTTTAAAGCTCAGCTTTTCTTCCTTATGCATTCTTACTAACTCCGCATATAAAGTTTTGGGTGTAGAGCCTGTTGAAAGCCCAAGAACGCATTTCTCTTTTTTCTTTTGCTTTTCCCGAATGAAATCTGCAATTTGTTCTGCAACAGCTTTAGAGCCAGCCTTAAGATCAGGATAAATTTTTACTGGGATCTTTTCAAATGAATCAACCATTGTCATATTGGCAAGGGGTTTTGGCGAAAATAAAGAATAAAACCCAACCCCTGTCCCCTAAAGGGGGACTTAGATCGAATAGTTTTTCTGGTAACAGAACGTTTCAAATATCCGAGGTTGTGTTGAAATGAATTTTCAATACCGCCATTATCTTGTGAAATGATTGTGTCTCAAAGTCCCTTTTAAGGCGTCGGGGGATTCACTTCTATTTCATCAACAAATAGCCAGGCTTTGTTACCGGCGCCGGGGTTATCTGCTTTAATTTCGCCCGAGTTCTTTACTATAACTTTAACAAATCGTGCGGGTGTTGTCATCACAAATTCAACTTTCATAACACCATTACCATTCTTTGTTTCAGTAAAGCTCTCTGTGAGACCGACACTTGAAAAATTTTTGCCATCGCGGGATACGAAGACTTCAACAGAAAGCGGCTGGTAGATCCATGCTCCTTCCTGGCGAAACGTATGAACGATAACGTTTGAAAATTTTTCTTCTTTTCCAAGATCAATGACAGCTTCACAATCGCCGCCATTGAAACCAAGAAATTCTTTTGAACGGCCACGGCCCAAAGTGTTTTGGATACCATTTACCAATGTGAATGCCCCATCACCCGGATAATTTTTGGAAGCTTCCTTTGCGATCGTTATTTTTTTGCCTGTTGCTTTGTTGAACAGAATGGTTGCAGAAACAGGATTGCCAACTGATTTTCCATTTATCATTGATATAGCTGCAACTAATTGTGTCGATTTAACTGGGATTGGTGCAGTATATTTTATTCCTTCATTAAATTTTAATTCATAAGGCCTACCGGCGAAATGGGTAACGGTTTTAATTTCTGCAGAAGGATTTTTATTTTCTAGTTTCCACAATACGCCGTCAAAATTTTCAGTGGGAATTACTGTTGCTTTCAGATCATAGTAAGCTTTGCTGGAATTTGCTTTCCAAAGATCATAGCGTTTGAATTGTACCTGTAATCTTTTTTCAAAATCATTCCAGTTTTTTTTTTCTTTTGGACTCCAAAGCACTTCGCTTAGTGCACTGAGGCGTGGAAAGATCATGTATTCAACTTTTCGTGGATTGGTCATGTATTCACTCCACACGTTTGCCTGCCCACCCATTATATATTTTGCCTGCTCTTCATTTAATACTGCCGGAACAGGATCATAACTGTAAACTTTTTCAACCGGAAGATAACCGCCGATAACAAGACTGTCTTCGTTTTCAGTTTGTGCATAATCAAAATATACATAGGTTGTTGGCGTCATGATCACCTGGTGATTTTGTTTAGCTGCTTCAATGCCGCCATCTTCTCCACGCCAGCTCATCACTACTGCGTTTGGAGCCAGGCCACCTTCCAGTATCTCATCCCAGCCGATCAATGTTTTTCCTTTACTATTGATATATTTTTCCATACGCTGAATAAAATAACTTTGCAACGCATGCTCATCTTTCAGGTTATTATCCTTTATTATTTTCTGGCAATTAGGACAGCGTTTCCAGTTTTCCTTCGGACATTCATCTGCACCTACATGAATATATTTTCCGGGAAATAAAGCAGCTACTTCATCGATCACATCCTGTAAAAATTTGAATGTTTCTTCTTTGCCTGCGCAAAAAACGTCACTGTACACCCCCCATGCCTGTTGCACTTGTTTGCCTGTTGAATCACCAGCCCATTTTCCACTTTTAGGAAAATAATTTTTTGTTGGTTCATCAGGAAAACAGCTTAAAAAAGGGTAGGCAGCAATAGCAGCGCTGCCATGACCAGGCATTTCTATTTCGGGGACAATTGTAATATATCGGTCAGCCGCATATTTTATCACCTCTTTTATTTGTTCCTGAGTATAAAAACCGCCATGTATCTTATTATCATTTCCCGTGCCCGGGTGACGACCAATAATAGTTCCATTTCTCCATGCGCCGACTGATATTAGTCTTGGATATTTTTTTATTTCAATGCGCCAGCCCTGGTCTTCGGTTAAATGCCAATGGAAATAATTCATTTTATGGAAAGCGAGGTAGTCAATATATTTTTTGATAAA
>DASTZB010000471.1:0-2452 GCA_035764525.1 Chitinophagaceae bacterium
ACAATGAAAAGTATCATTCAGATTTTAAGGAGTTGAATCTTGAATGGCTGGATAAATATAATCTTACAGAAAGTCATGACCTGATGGTGCTGAATGATCCCAAAGGGACGATACTTGATCGCGGTGGTTTTATATGGCTGGCAAAAGCTGGTGATGAAATAATTGGTTCGGCTGCTTTGATAAATGAGGGACACGGTATATTTGAACTGGCTAAAATGAGTGTGACAAAAAATTGGCAGGGCAAGGGGATTAGTAAGATTTTAATTGAGACTTGTTTGAAAAAAGCAAAGGAGATAAGAGTGAAAAAACTGACGCTTTTTTCCAATCATCAATTGCAAACCGCCTTGAAGCTTTATGAAAATTATGGTTTTAAAAATGTGGAAGTGAAAGATTCGCCTTTTGAAACCGCCGATGTAAAAATGGAGCTTGAATTTTAATTTTTGAAAATGAAAGAGACGATCATAAAAGTAAAGGACCTCGTAAAAAATTATGGAAACTTCCAGGCAGTGAAGGGTATCAGCTTTGAAGTGCAGGAAGGAGAAATATTTGGATTGCTTGGGCCTAATGGTGCCGGTAAATCAACGACGCTGGAGATAATTGAAACTCTCAGAAAAAAAACAAGCGGCGAGGTTTGGGTAAATGGATTTAACCTGGATAAAGATCCGGACGAAATTAAGAAGATCATCGGTGTGCAGTTACAAACCAGCGGGTATTATCCCAACTTAAAATTAGTTGAGCTGATCAATTTATTTAACGGACTTTATAATCGCAATGTTGATCCAATGAGTTTGCTTGAAATGGTAAACTTAAGAGATAAAGCGAAAGCAAAAGTAAAGGAGTTGAGTGGTGGGCAAAAGCAACGGTTCTCTGTAGCAACCACACTTATCAATGATCCCAAAATTGTTTTCCTTGATGAACCAACAACCGGGCTCGATCCTCAGGCTAGAAGAAATCTTTGGGATTTGGTAAGAAATATACGTGATAAAGGAACAACTGTTATTATTACGACACATTATATGGATGAGGCCGAAGTACTTTGTGATCGTGTAGCCATTATTGACGCAGGCAAGATAATTGCAATGGATTCACCAGACTGGCTTATTGATAATTTGGTATCATCTGGATTTGAAAGACCAAAAGAAGTGAAGAAAGCAAACATGGAAGACGTGTTTATTAGTTTGACTGGGCGTTCATTGAGAGAGGAATGAATATGCTAACGTGCCGATGTGCTAATTTGCCAATTAAATAAAAGCATTTATGTCAAAAGTTATAGAAAAGAATTTAAGTTACCCGATAGGCCCTTACCAGCCTCAACCATTTTCTATTGATCAGAAAGTGGAATGGATGGCTGATATAAAGTTTTTGCCTTTGCAACTAGAGAATGCAGTTTTAAATCTTGATGAATCACAGTTGCATGTTCCTTATCGGGAAGGTGGATGGACGATCCAGCAAGTGGTGCATCATGTGGCCGATAGCCACTTGAATGCATATACGCGTTTTAAGCTTGGATTAACTGAAGACAATCCAACCATCAAGCCTTACAATGAAAAACTTTGGGCTGAATTCAGCGACGTACAAAAATTACCGATCAATATTTCACTCACCTTATTACATGCGCTTCATCTTCGCTGGTATGAAACTTTGAAATATGTTACGGATGAACAATGGAATAATCGAACTGTTTTTCACCCGGAACATAAAAAAACAATGCGCCTTTGGTATTTACTTGGTTTGTACGCCTGGCATGGCAAGCATCATGTGGCGCATATTACTTCTTTAAGAAACAGAATGGGTTGGAAATAATTATAAGTATGCGTGATTTAAAATGGAAAATCCTTTCTTCAGAATATCTCTTCAACGATCTTTGGTTTAAAGTTCGTAAAGACATTTGTGAATCCCCGTCTGGCAAGATCATCAATCCTTATTATGTTTATGAATTTCCCGAATGGGCCACAGCTTTCGCATTGACGGAAGATAATAAAGTAATCCTGGTTCGACAATACCGCCACGCTGTGGGAGAGGTTAATGTTGAGTTACCCGGTGGTTGTGTTGATGATAGTGATGAAAGTTTTGAAAAAGCTATTGCAAGAGAGCTATCGGAGGAAACCGGTTATTCATTTTCTTCTTATGAATACCTTGGCAAAACATCTGCTAATTCCTCTACCAATAGCAACTGGATGCACATGTTCCTTGCAAAAGGAGGTAAAAAAACAGGTGAACAGGAACTGGATCATAATGAAGAGATTATTGTTGAATTATACTCAATTGATGAACTAAAAAAAATGGTTCGGGAAAATAAGATCATACAATCAATGCATGTCACCTGCATTTTATATGCTTTGGAGAAATTAAGAGAGTTGTCCTATTAAAGTTTATTCAGGAAAACAGCAATGGAACGCTGCACCTTTTCCCGGTTCAGCTTCGGCGATAATATGGCCACCGTGCATCTCCA
>DASTZB010000472.1:0-2713 GCA_035764525.1 Chitinophagaceae bacterium
CGACGGTATTTACAGGAAATAAGACAGGCTTCCTGCTTGAATCAAAATAGCAATAAGCAGTCATCAACTTACCGTTATATAATATATCAACCTGCTTCTTATCATTTCTTTCCTCAAACGTAAATCCCTTCGTTTGTTGTGCACCAACTGACATACCTAATATTAAAAAGGCAAAAACAATATTCAGCTTAGACATTAAATCCATATTTAAAAGGTTTATCATTCGCCATTACTTCCTGTGTCTTTTCATCAAATGTTACTTTGGCACCTGTATGTACTGCAGCATTGGTCATAATTGTTGCAATGGAATGACTATATCCCGCTTCAACCGGTGCATTCGGTTGCTTGCGGCTGCGGACACATTCCATCCAGTTGCGAATATGATTGGATGTAAGCTTGTCGCCGCCGGTATTTGCTGAAGCAATTACTGGTTCCGCGATAGATAAACTTTGTTCAGGTAATAAATTTGGTTCCATCTTCATTTCATCCGCAAATCGTTTTGTCAAACCACCTATTGGAGAAACTTTATTGGTGTTGAGGTTTAATTCACCACCATTAGAGTAATAGATCTCGGCAGGTTTTTCATCACCATTGTGCATACGTGAACCAAACGTAACCTGGAAGCCGGTTGAAGGATCATTAGCAGGACCATAATCAAATACTGCAGTGATCGTATCCCAATTCTTTCTTCCATCCTTCCACATATAAATACCTCCATTAGCAACAACAGATCTTGGATGATTAAGACCGCTGAACCAATGCACCGTATCTATCTGGTGACTCATCCATTGCCCTGGTAATCCGGATGAATAAGGCCAGAACAACCGGAACTCTAAATATTTTCTTGGATCAAAAGTATCTTTTGGTCTGTTCAATAAAAATCTTTTCCAATCTGTGTCTTCTTCTTTTAACTGGCCAAGCAATGCAGGTCTGCGCCAGCGCCCCGGCTGATTTACATTCCATGTCAGCTCCACCATCGTGATCGGGCCAAATTTTCCTGATCGTATAAAATCATTCGCTGCATGATAGTTTGATCCGCTTCTTCTTTGTGATCCTATTTGTATAATTCTGTCTGTTGCTTTAATTGCTTTTAATGCAGCACGGTTATCCTCCATCGTTTCTGCAAAAGGTTTTTCAACGTATGCATCGCAACCGGCTTTCACTGCTTCAATCGCATGCAGGGCATGTTGAAAATCTGCCGTGCCAATAAATACTGCATCCACTAATTTTTTATCATACAACTCTTCGTTATTACGACAGGCAACAATATCATGTCCCATTTTTTCTTTCCACATAGCAGCACCTTCTTCTCTTCTTTTTTTCCAGATATCCGATACAGCTACAAAATCGAAGTTCAATTCCTTATAATGATTCATAAAACAAGGAATATGCGAACTCCTGTGGCGATCCGAGAAACCGACCACACCCACCCGTACACGATCATTGGCGCCGATAATATTTCCATAGCTTTTAGCGCTAAAAGCATTTGCACCAAAATAAAATCCAGCACTCGTAAGGGCTGTTTTTCTTATAAATTCTCTGCGTGAATGTGACATAGTTTTTTATTTTATAATGTAAAAAAATTATTAAGTCAACTGCATTACTACTATTAAACTTCCGTTGCGTCGCTCCGTTAATCTTTCTATTTTCTATTGAGCAACTGCGTCGCAGTTTACACAGAGCGTAGCGAAGGGTCGCACTCTTTATCGTTCTGTTCGCTATTCAACTTTCGTCAAAAGGGAAATGTGAGACGTGAAAAATTTCACTTTTGACGTTTCACTTTTACATCCATTCACCATTTTAATTCCTTTATCTTAATACTTCTATAAGATACTGCATTGCCATGATCCTGCAACAGGATATGTCCCCTGGGAGCTTCGCCGAAATTTTTCCAAACCACATATTTACTGATGGCAACCAGGTCTTTATATTCTTTAGAACCTCTTATATATTCCAATACTTTTACTCCATTCAAATAATGTTCTACTTTATCATTCGGATAAACAATGATCCTTCCAAAATTCCATTGACCAATCGGTCGTAAAAATCTTTTTTGTTTTTCAGCTTTGATCAGGTCATATAAAGAAGCCAATGTTCTGTTACCATTACGACCGAGTTTGGCATCCGGATGTAACGAGTCATCCAAAACCTGGTATTCTAAACCGATAGCTGAGCCACTGCTGTTTTCAGCCAGTGTAACAAAATATTTTACACCACTATTCGCCCCGGGAGTTAGTTTAAATTCAAACGAGAGATCGAATGCAGCGAACTCTTCATTAGTAACAATATCACCACCATTTGTTGATTCTTTTCCTTCTGCATCAACTACTGACAAAACTCCATTACTTATCGTCCAGCCTTTTTCAGGAAAATTATTTCCTTTTGCAGACTTCCATCCCTGGCTTGTTTTTCCATCAAACAATAAATGCCAACCATCTTTTTTTTCGTAAGCTGTTAAACTATTGGGAATAAAGTTAGCAACATAAACATTTGGAGGGAAAGGTGTAGGTTTCAGATCAGTTGTTTTAATACGGATATTTTTAAATCCTACTTTTTTTCCTGCATGATCTGGAGAGTTTATCGCATGCACCTGCAATCCGATAAAGCCTTTTGGATCGAGAGTATCCACTACATAAGCCGTCGCAACGCCATTCACCCATGTTTTCATTTCATTACCGATACATTCAACTCTAAAATGATTGTACTCTCCTTT
>DASTZB010000473.1:0-25806 GCA_035764525.1 Chitinophagaceae bacterium
GAGTTCGAACGAATGGTATGGTTCAGGGGCTGGTGGTGTTGCATATGTTAATTCGTTTACATGGGGAGATAATTCTCCTTGTTTTGTTTTTTCTGCGTTGCTTGGCTATAGTGTAAAAAATATTGCCGAAGCAGCTTCCCACGAAGCAGGACATACACTTGGCCTAAGACATCAAAGCTCTTATGATGCAGCCTGCATAAAACTATCTGATTACAATTGGGGACAAGGAACTGGCGAAATTGGCTGGGCTCCTATCATGGGTGCAGGATATAACCAAAATATGACCTTATGGAACAATGGTCCAAACTCGCTCGGTTGTGGTGTTATTCAAAATGATCTTTCTGTGATTACAAATGCCACCAATGGTTTTGGTTATCGTACAGACGATAATACTGACGCCTATGCAACAGCTACTGCCGTCACTTTTAATAGTAGTGGTCAGGCAACAATCAGCGGTGTGATCGAAAAAACTGATGACAAAGATTTATTTAAAATTACCGTGCCGACATTCGCCAGGCTACAACTGAATGCAATACCATATAATGTTGGTACGGGCAATTCAGGCTCTGATCTTGATCTGCAGGTAGAAGTTTTAGATGGCAGTTATGCTTCTATCGGTATTTATAATCCTGGAAATTTGCTTAGCTCCGTTATTGATACTTTCATTAATGCAGGTACTTACTATATACGTATAGATGGTAAGGGAAATATTTATGCTCCGGAATATGGAAGCCTGGGTTCATATTCTTTACAAGCTATATATACTGATGCCACCTTATTGTCGATCCGTCGTCTTGAGCTTCACGGAAAGCTTGATGGTGATATGCATACATTAAGCTGGTTGATAGATGCTGATGAACATGTGATGAAGCAGGTCATTGAAGTATCTAATAATGGCATAAATTTTACCACACTTGATCAACCAAATAATTCTTTACGTAATTACAGCTACCATCCTCTTGATAACCACCCCTTACTCTATCGTATACATGTGATGTTTGATAATTTGAAAGAGCATTATTCAAATGTTATTGCTATTCGCCAGGGTAAAGCCGTGAAACCTCAATTGGTTGGAAATACGATCTCCGGTAACAATGTCACTGTTAATAGCCCGGCCGATTATCACTACCAGATCATCGATCAGAGCGGAAGAATGCTTTCAAAAGGAACTGTGGAAAAAGGATATAGCAGTATTGGTATGGGAAGTATTCATACCGGCATTTACATCATTCGTTTTACAGATGGAGAGCAGCAATGGAGTGAAAAATTCATTAAAAGGTAACCCTTTCACAAAACAATAATCCGTACCCTTTTGAGGTCTCGAGGTTTTTCTCTAATTTAGAAAAACCTCTTTTTATATGCGTTGGAGAAAATTCAATGGCGAACCAATAGAGATCCCTATCCATGAAGCCGTGGAAAATGCCATAAAACGGGAAACAGCAAAAGGCTATCGTCTCAAAGTATGCATCGGCACCGATTCACAGGTAAAGGGAAAGGAAACTGAATTTGCAACAGTAATTGTATTTCTACGGGAAGGACATGGAGGCTTCATGTTCATTCATAATGAAAAAACAAAACAGCAATTCACCATTAAAGAAAGAATGCTATTGGAAGTGGCTAAGAGCATTGAGATCGCCTATGAACTCTGCAATCTTTTTACAGTGTACGATGTAGATATGGAAGTGCATGCAGATATTAATACAAATCCTCATTTCAAAAGTAATGATGCACTTAAGGAAGCAATGGGCTATATTCTGGGAATGGGTTTCGCTTTTAAGGCAAAGCCCGAAGCCTTTGCAAGCAGCAGTTGTGCAAATAAAGTAGTGAATTGATGGTCGATTAGATTAATTTCCTTTTACAAGAATATCTTTTGTAACAGCCCTATTTGCGGTTAGAGTAGGAACTCTTTTTTCGGGAGATAAATACTTCGAAGACACATTATAGTTCAAACTTCTTTTCTTTGAATCTTCATGGGCTAAAGAGAAAGCAAGTATGACCAAAACAAATAAAAGTCCCGCAATATTTTTTTCAGATAAAATTTTCCTCATGATTCAACGACTAAATCCGATGCAAGATAACAGATAATTTCCTCAATTCATATAGGTAAAAATCCCTTTTTTACACACAGTTTAAACATTTGTGTTCAACTGACCTATGTAATCAAGTATTTCTTTTCTGCCATCTCCTTTTGTAGCGGAGCTAATAAAATAAACAGGCAACTCGGTCCACGTTCGTGACAATGCTTTCATAAAATCATTCACATTTCTTACGGTAGCACCCGGTTTGTTTTTATCTGCTTTTGTAAAAACAATTGAGAAAGGAATTTGCCACTCCCCCAATTTGTTTATGAAATCAATATCCTTTTTTTGTGGCTCATGCCTGCTGTCAACCAGCACAAAAAGATTGGCCAGGTTCTCTCTCTGTCGAACATAATCATTGATCATTTTCTCCCAGCCTTTTCTTTGCTTTTGAGAAACGATGGCAAAACCATATCCGGGAAGATCGACCAGGAACCATTTGGAATTTTTTCCGGAAGTAATTTCAAAATGGTTGATCATTTGCGTTTTGCCGGGATTCGCAGAAACCTTTGCCAGTTCCCTCTTATTGCAAAGCATATTGATAAGCGAAGATTTGCCAACGTTGGAGCGACCGAGAAAAGCATATTCCGGTTTATCTGGCTTTGGACATTTATCAACTGAAGGACTGCTAATAATGTATTTGGCGTCTTTGATTTCCATTGAGGGTGCAAGATAAGGGAGTAAATTTTACAAGTCTTTATAAGTAATAGATCGCAAAAATTTCATTTCCTGTGCATATAAATTACATTCGATATCTTTTTTATTACTGATAATTGATTTAGCAAAATCAATCGCACAATCAATGTCATCAAATACTGAGAAAACTTTTTGATTACCATTTATTGCAAGGTTGAAATTTTCATCTAACACATGGCCGGTACTAATATCAGCCCGCAACAATGCTACTTGTAAATTTTGTATGTCTGGAAATTTTTCAGTCATGTTTTTTTAAAATAATTTACAAAATTATATGATGACAAGCGAACAGAACCCTGAACGGAGCGTCGCAATAAAAGCCAAATAGAATTCCTTCAGCCGACTCAAAACATCAAACCTCAAATCATATTGGCTTACCTTCGCAGCCGCGATGAATTCCCAATTTCCTCATGATGAAATAAAGCCTTTTGCTTCGGATAAGGCAAAGAAGCAACAGGTGGAAGAAATGTTTGACAGCATTGCTGCCCGCTACGACCTCATGAACCGCTTGTTTTCCGCTGGTATTGATATGAAATGGCGGAAAAAAACGATCAATCTTCTTAAAAAGCTTGAACCCAAAACCGTATTGGATATGGCAACCGGCACGGCCGATATGGCTATACTAGCATGCCGTCTTCTAAATATCGAAACAATAACCGGCCTTGACCTTTCTGCCGAAATGCTCGAATTGGGAAGGAAAAAGATTGAAAAAGAAGGGCTTGCGAATAAAATTGAACTGGTAAAAGGTGATGGCGAGGCAATAAGTTTTCCAGATAATTCGTTTGATGCGGTGATGGTGGCTTTTGGAGTCAGGAATTTTGAAAAACTGGAAAACGGATTAAGCGAAATGCTCAGGGTTTTGAAGCCCGGTGGCAAACTTGTGATACTGGAATTTTCCAAACCAAATTGGGGGTTCAAAAACCTATATAATCTGTATATGGGAATAGTGGCGCCGGAAGTGGCCCGCTGGTTCAGGCAAAATAAAGATGCGTACCGATACCTGAACAAGTCGTCAAATGCTTTTCCTGACCGAAGTGATTTCACCGACATTTTAACCCGTGTTGGATTTTCCAATACCGAATGTAAACCGTTAAGCTTTGGAATATGTTGCATATACAGCGGAAGAAAGTTATAAAGCCCCTTACCCTATTCACATTTGTTGTGCTGACCTGTTCATCTGGCTGGTCTCAAAAGGAACAATTTCAAAGTGACCATGATGCCAAACCATATTATTTTGGTATTACACTTGGCGCAAACATCAGTCGTTTCCAGATAGAACAACACCCACGGTTTCTTCAATACGACAGTGTATTGGAAATTTTGCCGCTGAACTCACCGGGTTTTCAATTAGGATTAAATGCCACGGCAAAACTTACCAATCGTTTTGAAGCAAGGTTCAATCCGCAACTGATGTTCACAGACCGAAGCATCACATACAAATTGAAATACAAAGATCCGTTCGATGGATATGAGCCCACGAAAAAGATCGAGTCTGTGATCTTTTCTTTTCCTTTTCAACTAAAATTTAATAGTGACAGGATCGGGAACTTTCGGGTTTATCTGTTAGGCGGAGTAAAAGCAGATATCGACCTTGCTGCAAATGCCCGTGCAAGACGTGCCGAGGATCTTGTGAAACTGCAAAAATCAGACTATGGAATAGAATTCGGAATGGGTTTTAATTTCTATTTCCAGAGCTTTATTTTTTCCCCGGAAGTAAAATTGAGCAACGGCTTACGCAATGTTCATAGCCGTGACGAAAACTTAAAATATTCAAATGTGATCGATCGGATTCAATCCCGAATGATCGTGATCTCTATTCATTTGGAAGGATAAAAAGCGCTATTCTAATTCTTTCTTCCGCCCTCAACAAATATTCGTTGCAGATCTTTATCGTTATTGATTATTTTATAAAAATCCTCAACGTAGGCTACACATTTTGATTTTTCTTTTGAACTCAAATACTCATTGTTTTTTATCAGTCCAATTATTTTTTCCTTTTTATCATTATATACTTTAACTGCTACTTTCAATTCCTCCATCGTTCTTGGAAAACCGCGGTTCAATCTTTCTCTTACACTGCTTATCTGGTCCTGTAATTGTTCGTCGATCGTAGCGTAAGGGGGGTCTACAAATCCGCAAATATCAAAATCATAAGCCACTGCATAAGGTCGTACTGTTTTATCATCCTTCGGACCGATGAGTTTTATATTGTGATAGCTTGGTACGGACCAATCGGTATTTGCAATCAGGTATTCAAATAAAGTAACGATCGTCATCTGGTCCCTGTTAGTTTGTTCAGTGTTATACGCTACGCCTTCTATTTCCATCATTTTGTTCCTTTTTGCCATATCATCGACATCTTCTATTAAAAAAGCATATTGAGTATACGGTTTCTTTTTCCCGGAAGCATCTTTAAACGAAACATTCATGAACCTTACCCGCAGGCTCATATCGGTAAGCTGGTTATAAATCTTATAGGCTAAATACTCTTTTACTACCAATTGACCGGATTCATCGCCGGTATTGCAGCCGTTTGAAAGTTTTAATTCCTTGAATTTATATAAACTTGATGCAGTGTCTTTCCTGAAATTCAATTTCAGACCCGGCATAAAACAAGTCTCTCTTCTGAAATTACCCCTTACAGAAGCTTCAATTTTTTCTGTGATCGTTGTACCATCCTTCATGGTAAATGATAAAGTAGCTGGCAAAAATCTGTCCGGTGCTTTTTTCGCAAGAAGATCTTTAAGGTCCATTTCGAGTGTAGCATTCACGGTTGATTCTTCTTCAAAGAATTTTACTTTGTCAACTTTCTGTCCCGATGCTGGCAGGTAACATACCGCCGTAATAAACAGGAGGAATGAAAGAATTTGTTTCATAAATAATAGCTTGTAGTGAAAAAAAGATTTTAGAGTTCGTATATAAATTTAAACTGTTTTCTCTTTTTACTTTCCATTATTTCATTACTTCACTAATTACTTTTCCAATAGTACCCCCCGGCATTTGAATATGCAACAGGGCGGCCAATGTTGGCGCAATATCTGTCATATATGTTTCCCGATTCGTTTTACCTGGCTTGATCCCCCACCCATACCAAAGTAAAGGAATATGCGCATCATAGGGGTTCCACATGCCATGAGTAGTACCGGTAGTAAGAAAATTCTCAATATAATTTGGCTTCAGTATAATTTGAATATCGCCGGCTCGTGGAGGGTAATAACCATTTACTATCATCTCTTTTATTTTGGCAGGTAGCGCTATTTCATCCATATGGTGAAGATCGAACACCCGGGCAACTGCAGATTGCTTTAAAAAAAATTCAATGGTAGCAGCTACTATCTCTTCTCTGTTTAATTTCTTGTCACCCTTAATCAAACTATTATTTAGCACTAGCTGGTAATTAGAAAAATTAAGTGCAAGATTCCCCTGGCCGAATTTATCTTTTAATGTTTGGTTGAGTTGCTCCAATACTGCTCCCTCATTAAAATTACCAGCAGGCATTTTATTTTCTTTCATAAATGCAGGCACATGTGCCACGCCGTGATCTGCTGAAAGAAACACTGTGTATTGGCCCTGCCCTATTTTCAGGTCAAGGTAATTCAAAAACTCACCAAGTTCTTTATCAAGACGAAGAAAATCATCCTCCTGCTCCATTGAGTTAGGGCCATATCCATGGCCGATATAATCTGGTGATGAAAAACTCACGGCAAGTATATCAGTAATAGCATCAGCCCCGAGCTTTTCACCTTCAATAGCAGCTTTCGCCATCTCAATTGTAAAACTATTGCCCTGTGGTGTGGCTGATATCACACCATAATTTTTTCCAATAAATTTTTTCAGATCGTAAGGGAACCCGGTACCAACTCCTTTGGTTTCGTAAGATCTATCATCAGTAGTGCTTTGTGTGTATGTATTTGTTGGGTACATAGTATTCCAGCCCTGCTCATAATATTTGTCGACTAATTTTTTTGCATTTAAATCTTTAACCCACTGGGGCAATGATGTCATATAATAGGTGGAAGTGATCCAATTGCCTTCCTGGCTATCGTACCAATATGCCGCATTGGCGGTGTGACCGGCAGGCAAAATACCGCCACGATCTTTTATGGCGATCCCAATTACTTTGCTTTGGAAATTTGTAGCAAGCCGCAATTCATCGCATATAGTTGTTACCAATAAATTTCTTGGACTTTGTAGCCCCATGTTTGTTGCGCTTCCTACAGTTTGTACAGTTTTATCTTCTGTACAGTAAACATTACGTTGTTCTGCAACATCCCACCAAAAATTACCGGCAATGCCATGAATAGCAGGAACGGAACCCGTATAAATACATGTATGACCCGGGGCAGTAATAGTAGGGGTATAAGGTATCAACGTATTTTCACAACTGAAACCCTGGTTCAGCATTCTTTTAAAACCGCCATTTGCAGCATACCGATCATAATAACGATAGAGATAATCCCAACGCATTTGGTCGATTGTAATTCCAACTACAAGCTTCGGTCTTTGAAGGCTTTCCCCAAGAGTTCCGGACTGAGCAGTTGAGGTAATAAAAATAAATAGGGAAAGGATAACCGAATAAATCCGCTGCATAAAGCCTTGTTTTTATAAAGATAGGGGAAATGAGAATATGGTTGCAGACGGTTGACCGCGGTAGATAGTTGGTTCTTGTAACATTTATTTCCTAAAATTCAAACTCCCTTCGATGCATATTCCACCTGAAGCCAAACGAAACAATCGTTGTTGAAGAAGATTGTGAACTATTTGATGGCACATCAAATTTTCGATTAGTGAAGGAACCTTCTATAAATAAATTTTCCTTCAATTCATAGGAAAGCAGGAAGGATAAAAAAGTAGTTGATGATTCAATACCAGAAACTATCACATATCCAAAATCGCCCTGCCGCGGCGGAGCCGTATTTGGTAAAAATATATTGCTTCCGAAACTGCGACTGCCAGTATCTAAGCCTTGTTTCCAGTACATAGCTTTTGCAAGTACTGTCCACTTTGGCGCCGGCTGATAGCGCAATATCCCGATCGTTTCACTAAAGTTAGCACCAAGCGGATGTGCCATTGGCTGGTTATAATGTGTATAGTTTGCTACTGAATCACCATGCGAATAAGTAAAAGGTCTTACACGATTATATTCCAATTGCAGATCAAGATTTTTTATACCAAGAGCATTGACATATTTAGCGCCAACCTGCAATCCCCATTTATTAGCCCACCAGGTATCATCGTCCTTTAGCTGCTGAAAGTTAAACTCATCAAGCAGGAACTGCCCGTAAAATTGTACCTGTTTTAAAATGTTTAATTTAAAATCAATGCCTGCAACAGAATTGTCAAAGCTTCCATTTTGTTGTTCAATGGAGCGATAAAAAATGATCGGGTTCAGGTAACTGAATTCAAAATGATCGCTGCGGCCAAACATTACGCCTTCAAACAAACCAATATTCAACTTCTTTGCAATATTCACATCAAGATGATGGAAAGCTGCGTATTTCTTTCTGAGCAAACGATCGGGTCCGCGGGGTTCGGTTTGCTGCAATTCCATAAATAGATTTTGATAGTTGAATTTCCAGATCCTTGTATTCAGTTTCAGGAAAAGGTTACTGTTACCAAAATCACTTAAGAACAAACTGCGATAACCATTGCCAATAAAATTGCGGTCGTAACCAAAAGCAACATCAATATATTTAGTCACGTTAAAAGTGAAATACCCCCTTGCATCAAAATAATCATAGCCAGTTCCTTTAAAATTTTTATAATATCCTGCACCCGGCACTGATTGAAATTTATCTTCCCATGCCTGCACATACAATGGATCTCTTTCCTGGTTATCCAAAATAGATGCAGCAAAACCAATTTTATTTGCAATACGACCACGAATCTCCACACCTCTTGAATTCAGGAAAAGTGTTTCATCATTATCACTTTCCTTCATGTATTTAAGTTGAATGATAGGGTTAATGACGAGATCAAAATCTTTTACATGAACCTCATATAAATTCGCTGGAGTTGTATAAAACGGGCCAATATGCTTTTTACTTTTTATTGCTATACGTTGTGAGTCGGGCAAGTATTCAATGTTATTTAAGTAAAGACGCTGCAGATTATATTCGTCAGTTTTTGACAATGAAACTCCCGGATGGTTTTGTTTAAAACCCATAGCACCACGTACCATTTGCAACCGGTTTAGTGGTCTTGTTTTTGAAAAATTAAGAATAGAATCTTTCTGACCCAGGATCTCTAATCTTTCGATTAAGATATTTTCCTTAGCTCCCTGTGGCAAATAAGTATTTTGTGCAAATCCAGAATTAGAAAAAATAGTAACAAGTAGTAGGGCACATAAACACCCCTTTAGGGGACGGGGGGTAATTTGTTTAAATTGCATGGGTATTGGTTTTTCAACGATAAATCGGCAACAAGATATGCAAAATTACCTGATAAAGAATGTACAGGTTGTAAATGAAGGAAGAATAATTACATCAGATATATTAATTAAAAATGGTCGCATTGAAAAAATTGGGGAATTAATTTCTCAGGCCGATTCGGGTGTGAAAGAAATAAATGGAGAAGGAAAATACCTTCTACCCGGCGCCATTGATGACCAGGTTCATTTTCGTGAACCGGGATTAACACATAAAGCAACAATTTATACAGAAGCAAAAGCAGCGGTGGCTGGCGGCGTTACCAGTTTTATGGAAATGCCGAATACAATTCCCAATGCACTTACGCAAGAATTATTGGAAGACAAGTATTCAATCGCCTCAAAAACCTCATTGGCCAATTATTCTTTTTTTATGGGCACCAGCAATAACAATGCTGATGAGGTTTTAAAGACAAATGATAAACGAAAAGATATTTGCGGTATAAAAATCTTCATGGGAGCATCTACTGGTAATATGCTGGTGGATAGTCCGAATACATTGGATAAGATTTTTAGAGAAAGTGAATTACTCATAGCTACGCATTGTGAAGATGAACGGATCATAAAAGAGAATTTAGAAAAAATAAAGCGACAACACCGGGAACTCACAGCTTCTGATCATCCAATCATAAGAAATGAAGATGCTTGTTATGAGTCATCTTTGCTGGCAATACAGATCGCAAAAAAATATAACACACGGTTACATATTCTGCATATTTCCACGGAAAAAGAGTTATTGCTTTTCACAAACATGTTTCCATTAAAAGAAAAAAGGATTACTGCTGAAGTTTGTGTCCATCATCTTCATTTTACCAGCGATGATTATGCAAGACTTGGTAATAAGATAAAATGCAACCCGGCAATTAAAGCTCCGCATAATCGTGAAGGACTTTGGAAAGCATTGTTAGATGGTCGTCTCGATGTGATCGCTACCGATCATGCGCCGCATACATTAGAAGAAAAAAATGAACCTTATCAAAAGGCACATGCTGGGTTACCATTAGTTCAGCATTCTATATTATTAATGCTTCACTATTATAAACAGGGAAAGATCGGCCTGGAAAAAATTGCTGAAAAAATGAGCCATGCCGTGGCTGATTGTTTTCAAATTAAAGAGAGGGGTTATATTCGTGAAGGATATTTTGCCGATCTTGTTTTAATAGACCTGAAGCAACAAACAAAAGTTTCAAAAGAAAATATTTTATATAAATGTGGATGGAGTCCTTTGGAAGGCTTTGAATTCCCGGCAACCATTACACACACTTTTGTCAGCGGGCATTTGGTTTATGATAAGGGCACATTTAATGAATCACAAAAAGGCGAACGTCTATTTTTTGACCGTTAACCAATTAATATGCGTTTAATTTTTTTCTTTATTATTCAATTGACCGCTGTGATCTCCAGCGGCCAGAAAGATCTGGAGATTGGTGATGTAATTACCGATACAACCTTGAATTGCAATGATAGCTTACGCAGAAGACTTAATGAGCGATGGTATAATATACCCGCAATCTGTGATTCAAAGAATGATATAGAGATCAGGCTAAATGGATTTTCAAACCCCCGAACAAGCAAAGAATTTATTATTTTTTCATATAGAGATGGCAAATGGGAGGCAAAGAAATATACGAACACTATCGGAAAGCACGGGCCAAAACAAATCATTATTTCACTTAATTTTTCTCCCTATGATGGTCTGTATCCAGAGTACCATCCTTGCATACACATTCTAAACCATCTAATAGAGAACAAAATTTTTCTTATACCTGATCAGTCGAAGTCTATTCCTGGGGAATATCTTGGTCATGGCGCATTTTTAACCTTATCGTATAAAACACAAGATCTGTTCAGAAGCTATTCTTTTCAACATCCTGATAATTATTTGAAAGAGCATCCTGATAACAAGGAATATGTTTATCTCAAAGAAATAGTTAAGACCCTACAAGAGATCTTTGAATGAACAGCTTAGCATTATGCATTTAGACGCAACAACATATAACGATATCTCCGTCTTTCACCAGGAAGAAGAATTTTCCATTTTTCATAAACTGAATTTTACAAGAACTGTATATGGCAAAGAATGGCTTCGTCATTTTTTTTCGGAGCCGCATCATGAACTGAAAAAGATCCTTGGTACACAGAAAATAATCCGGACATTAAATGAACATCTGAATGATTGGCCATCTGAGATCACCAATGGTACTTTATTAGTAATTGAAAAATATCTTGATTACAATATAGACCCTCTCCCACAGGATCCGAATACGTTTAACGTGTGGGCATATAAAACTTTTCATATTGAAGACTACCGGATGGTAAAATATTCTGTAAGTCATTGCGCAGATTTTTTCAGGGGTCTAAAAAAATTGGTAGATCTTTTTAGCCAGCAGGAATTACCTGCTTTTTTTAAGATTTATATTGAACGTGCAGAGCAATTATTAAGAGAGACGCCGCTTGCAAAAATCTCTCTCTCAAGACCCGGTGAAAGATTCACTCCAACGCAAAGTCTTTATTTCGGTTATCATATACGTAATCGTTATAAGAATGACACCATCGAATTACTGGAAATTTTTGGAAGACTGGATGCATGGTATTCGATGGCAATGGCGATGAAAACCTTTGATCTTCGTTTTCCGCAATTTATAGAACAAGAAAAACCGAATGTGAATGCAAAAGGACTTTATCACTTATTAATAAAGCATCCTGTATCTTACGACCTGGAGTTAAGTCCCAACCACAATTTTCTTTTTCTTACCGGCGCTAATATGGCTGGCAAAAGCACACTGATAAAATCTGTTGGCTCAGCGGTATTTCTTGCTCATCTTGGCATGGGGGTACCCGCACAAGAGATGACATTAACATTATTCGATGGCCTTCTTACCAATATCAATGTAGTAGATAATATTGCAAAAGGGGAAAGTTATTTCTTTAATGAAGTACAAAGAGTAAAGAATACAGTCGAAAAAATAAACAATGGAAAAAAATGGCTGGTACTGATCGATGAACTATTCAAAGGAACCAATGTACAAGATGCCATGAAATGTTCATTGACAGTGATCAAAGGTTTGATCAAAATAAAAAATTCATTGTTCATTCTTTCTACGCATCTATATGAGATCGGTGATGAATTGAAACAATACCCCAATATTAGTTTCCGCTATTTTGAAACAACTGCCAATGATGATCAATTAGAATTCAGCTATCAACTTAAAGAGGGAATAAGCAACGATCGATTGGGTTATCTCATCCTGAAAAGAGAGAAAGTGGTGGATATGCTGGAGAAACTATGATCAGAACCAGGATTTACAGGATTAGTTTAGATTTGGAAGAAATCATGAAAATTTCTTTATGCGAATAATATCTCTCCTGATTTTTATTTTTTGTTTTCAAGTTGCAGCTTTTACCCAAAACACTATTGATGTATTGAATTATAAATTCAACATTGGATTGAATGACGTTAGTGATACTATTTATGGCGTGGCAGAAATTAAGGTTAGATTCTTACAACCTGTAAACGAAGTGAGTTTTGATCTTACTAATGCAAAGGATAAAGGCAAAGGAATGAAAGTTGGAAAACTGCAGGGAAGCTACATTCGGGGAACTATTTACAAAGAAGAAAGTTTTCGCATTTTATTATCCCAAAACATGAATATTGGTGACACCGCCACTTTCGTGATTCCTTATTCAGGAGTTCCTGCTGATGGTCTTATCATTTCAAAAACAAAATATGGTCATCGCAGTTTTTTTGGCGACAACTGGCCCAATCGTGGTCATAACTGGATCCCCTGCCATGATGATCCGGCTGATAAAGCAACTGTAGAATTTATTGTTACTGCTCCTGAGCATTACCAGGTTGTTGCTAATGGTGTACAAATCGAAGAAACATCACTTGGCAATAGCTTCAAACTTACTCATTGGAAAGAAGACACTCCGATCTCAACAAAAGTAATGGTAATCGGTGCTGCTGATTTTGCTGTAAACCTTGCAGGAATTGTAAATGGAAATATTCCTGTTTATAGCTGGGTATATCCGGAAAATAAAGACAAAGGCTTTTATGATTATGCCCAGGCAAATGAAATACTGGAATATTATATTACTCATATTGGTCCGTATGGTTATAAAAAACTGGCCAACGTGCAATCAAAAACAAGATTCGGCGGATTAGAAAACGCAAATACAATTTTTTATTCAGAAAATTCAGTAAGTGGTACAAGAAAAAGCGAAGGGTTGCTGGCTCATGAAATAGCGCATCAATGGTTTGGTAATATGGCGACCGAAAAAAGCTTTGGGCATTTGTGGTTAAGCGAAGGATTCGCCACTTATTTTACCATTCTCTATTTTGAAAATAAATATGGAAAAGATACCGCCATAAAAATGTTGAAGGAAGACAGATCGCAGGTAATTGATTTTTCAAAAGAAACGAATAAAGCAATTGTCGATACTGAAGAAACAGATTATATGAAATTACTCAATGCAAATTCTTACCAGAAAGGAGGTTGGGTGTTGCACATGCTGCGATGTGAATTGGGAGATTCTGTTTTCTGGCGATCGATCAGAAAATATTATGGGACTTATGCAGGCAGCGTAGCAGATACAAGAGATCTTCAAAAAGTATTTGAAGAAGTTTCAGGTAAAAATTTAAACCAGTTTTTTGATCAGTGGCTTTATACTGCGGGTCAACCTGATCTCGACATTACCTGGCAATACGACGCTATCGGAAAATTTGTAAACGTTGATGTAAAACAGCAACAAAAAAATGCTTTTAATTTCCCCTTATCACTAAAAATAAATTCGTCCGGCACTGGCAAGAAAGAAAAGATTTTTGTGAAAGAAGCCGCGGCTTCTTTTAAAATAAAAGTTGACCAAAAACCAACTGCAATAATTCTTGACCCGGATACGGAGTTGCTTATGAAGAGTTCAATCAAAGAAAAATAAACTGATTTTTTCATCGATTATATGCCTGTACAATCCCGCTTAATCAGTTGTTGATAACCATTAAGTGGTATTGGCTGCACTAATTATTTCTCTACCTTCATTTTATGTTGGTAAAAGTATTTGGCAGTGCTGTTTATGGTGTTGAAGGTATTACAATCACTATTGAGGTGAATTGGATGAGCACAGGCATCGGCATTGTTATCGTCGGGCTGCCGGATAATGCGGTAAAAGAAAGTTTGCAGCGAATTGAAAGTACTTTTAAAGCTCTCGGATTTCAAATGCCGCGAACCAAAATTGTGGTGAATATGGCTCCTGCCGATATTAAAAAAAGCGGAACCCCTTTTGATCTTCCTATTGCACTTGGGATATTAGCCGCATCAGAATTAATATCAAATCATGAAACGATCGAAAAATATTTGATAATGGGTGAACTTAGTCTTGATGGCGAACTAAGGTCTATAAAAGGTGCATTGCCCATTGCGATACAGGCCAGAAAAGAAAATTTTAAAGGATTGATCGTACCAAAAACAAATGCAAAAGAAGCGGCAATCGTTAATAATCTGAATGTATATGGCGTTGAAAATATTGAAGAGGTAATAAACTTTTTTGCAAATGACGAAAAAGGGCTAGAGCCTGTTGTTGTAAATACAAGAGAAGAATTTTATAATTCACAATATGATTATGAAATAGATTTTGCGGATGTAAAAGGACAGGAAAACATAAAACGGGCTCTTGAAATAGCCGCTGCCGGTGGTCATAATGCGATATTGATCGGTCCGCCTGGTGCAGGAAAAACAATGTTGGCAAAACGACTGCCTACAATTCTCCCGCCGTTGACATTGCATGAAGCATTAGAAACAACAAAGATTCATTCGGTAGCAGGAAAACTTCCTGAAAATTCTACATTGGTTTCAAAACGTCCGTTTCGATCTCCACATCATACCATTTCTGATGTTGCATTAGTTGGCGGCGGTGGCAATCCTCAACCGGGAGAGATTTCTTTAGCACATAATGGCGTTTTATTCTTAGATGAATTGCCAGAATTTAAAAGAACGGTATTGGAAGTTATGCGTCAACCAATGGAAGAAAGAAAAGTGACGATCTCGAGAGCAAAGATTGCATTGGATTTTCCCGCATCATTTATGTTGATCGCTTCCATGAATCCATGTCCCTGCGGTTTTTTTAATCATCCTGAAAAAGAATGTACATGCCCGCCGGGTGCCGTTCAGAAATATTTAAATAAGATTTCAGGGCCGCTGCTTGATCGTATTGATCTGCATGTAGAAGTAACGCCTGTTCCATTTAATGAATTATCCTCTTCAAAGAATTCTGATAACTCCACTGTTATTCGTGAAAGAGTTATCAAAGCAAGAGAAATGCAAGCTGAACGATATAAAAACAATCCCGGTATTTATTGCAATGCACAAATAAGCAGTAAAATGCTGAAAGAAATCTGTGTGATCGATACTGTCGGACAAAATTTATTAAAGGCCGCCATGGAAAAACTCAATCTCTCCGCAAGAGCTTATGATAGAATTTTAAAAGTGTCAAGGACCATTGCCGACCTAAGCGGAAGTGAAAACATAAAACCTGAACATCTTGCTGAAGCTATTCAGTACAGGAGTCTTGACAGAGAAGGTTGGGGCGGATAAAAAATTATCTTTTTATACAAGGAAGGACTCGTCGCTACAATTTTTCAAATGTAAAGACACTTTTAAAATATATGCGCTGCTAAAAGCTAAAATCACGACATTTGAAAACAATAAAAAATAGAATAAAGAATGACCGACCGTGATCTACCACGACTAAGCGATTGGCATATTCGCAGTAAGGATCCTCATTATATTCATTATTATTTTCTCATAAAGGATATTAAAGAAGCATTGGAAAATTATGCCCGCGGTAATTTCCTGGATCTTGGTTGTGGGAATAAACCATATGAAACTATTTACAACCCCTTAACCAAACAACAAACCGGCTGCGATGCTATTCAAAGTGATAAAAATAAAGTAGATGTGGTTTGCCTGGCGACCGATTTGAAATTTGAAAACGATTCTTTCGATTCAATATTATGCACACAGGTGCTTGAACATGTATATGACCATCATACCATGATGAAAGAGGTTTTCCGGGTATTAAAACCCGGTGGCCATATCATGTTAACGGTACCGTTCGTATGGGAATTGCATGAAGAACCACATGATTTTTTTCGTTTCACTCCTCATGCCTTGAGTGCACTTTTTAATGAGGCGGGATTAATAATTGATTATATAAAACCCAATGGCGGTAAATGGGCTGCCGTTTATCAATTGCGGAATAATATGCTCTACCATTCCTTCAGTACAAGGAAAACTTTTTTCAATAAGATCAAAAAGATCTTCTTTATGGAATTGAGATTTACACAGCTTCGCAATCATTTTGCTATCTGGCTTGATAAAAAATACAGGAGTGAGATCCTTACACTCAATTATATTATTGTAGCTCATAAACCTGGTTGATAAGTTATGCCCTCTGTATTATTTTTGTCGTTAATGAACAGTGCAGCCTGGGGTGGCAGCGAAGAGATCTGGTACAAGGCTGCTGTTTATTTGGCCAAAAAAAATTATGAGATTGCTGTTTGTTGCTTTAAATGGCCGGGAAAAGAAGAAAAGCTTCAGCAATTAACAAATGCAGGATGCGAGTTGTTCCTTTTACCAGGAAGAAATGAAACCAATACCTTGATGGGAAAATTCAAATTGAGAAAGAAATTACGGGAAGTTCTTTTCAAAAATTATGAAAGGGTAATTGTGAACCAGGGAGGATGGAAAGATGTTGTGCATGGACCATTTAAGAAATTGAATGCTCATCTCCCTGCCTATTTATTGCTATTTCATAATTATGATGAAACTGATCTCTTGACAACTGGTAAAAAGAAACTATTTACCAATTGGATACAGGGCGCTGAAAAAAATATTGCTGATGCGGGCAGGATCTTTACCATTATTAAAAAAAGTATTGGAGTTGATATACCGAACCAGCAAGTGCTTTTTAATCCTATAGGTTTTAAAAGCCCCGAAAACACTACTCCCTTCATTACATCGCCACAGGATAAATTGGTATTTACCATGCTGGCTGAACTTGATATAAAAAGAAAAGCACAGGACAAATTAATAAATACTCTATCTGGCGACAAATGGGCAAACAGGAATTTTGAGTTAAACTTATATGGAAGTGGCAAAGATTATTTATATCTTGATAATCTTATCAGGGAAAAACAACTCTCTTCAAAAATATTTCTAAAAGGATTTACAAAAAATGTACAAGAAGTTTTAATAAGTTCACATGTAATATTACAGCTTACGCATTTTGATGCCATGCCGATTGCCGTAACAGAGGCGCTTGCAGTTTCAAGAGCTATAATTGTAAGTAATGTCGGTGATATGCCTTTATGGGTAAAAGATGATCTGAACGGATGGATAGCACCACGGGCAACCATTAATGACATTGACCTGGTGTTAGAAAAAGCCTGGCAAAAAAGGTCGCATTTGGAAGAGATGGGAAAAGAATCTTTCAGGATCTTTAAACAAAAATACCCCGCTGACCCGATCGGTTTTTTTTTAAAGCAGGCAGGAATAAACGTCAGTTAAAACCCGAATGAATGGAAAACAACTGGAAATTACTGAACGATTATTACGACAAAGTCTACGTCATATCTGTTAAATCTGCAGAACATAGAAGAGATCGTTTTGCAGAAAGATTTGCCGGCTTAAACTATTCATTCTTCTTTGGAGCAGATAAAAATAATTTTTCCGTAACCGAATTGATTGAAAAAAATATGTATAGTGAAGAGCTTGCCAAAAAACATCATCGCTATACAAAGGCCATGATGCCGGGTGAAATTGCTTGCGCCTTAAGTCACCGGATGATCTATGAAGACATGCTTCAAAACAATTATTCCCAAGTCTTGATCTTTGAAGATGATGCGGTACCTGATGTTAAAGGCCTGGAAATGATTCCTGCCATCCTGGCTGAAATCCCCTCAAATTGTGAATTGCTGATGTGGGGATGGGGTAAAAATGAAGAGGATGATTTTATGGCATCATTAAAAAAATACCGATATCACATTCAGCATACATTGGGCCTGCTAAAATGGGACCATACAATCATCAACAATCTTTTCGCCAAACCATTTTCCGCTCACCTAAAGAAAGCTGGCTTTCATGATTATGCTCATGCATATGGAATAACCAAATCTGCAGCTGAAAAACTTATTCAAATGCAAATACCTATTCAATATATCGCTGACAACCTTCTTGCTCATGCCATCACTAAAAAAATTGTAAGTGGTTATATTGTTTATCCTGCTGTTATTCTGCACGATAACCTTCCCGATGGGACGCCGAGAGATTCGTATATTCGTTGACTAATTTTTGAAACTCAAACATGAAAATACTTGTTCAATACCTGAAACCTTATAAATGGTTGGTGATACTGGTGCTATTTCTCGCTGCGATCAACATCGGCTTTTCTTTATTCGACCCGATCATTTTCGGAAAGTTGATCAACCTGGCGAACTATCATAAAAATGTAAAAGCATTTGATTGGAATTCTTTTCTTTTTATGAATGACAAACTAACTGATATTGATATAAAAGTTGACACAAAGGGAGTGGTTACAAAAACACCTGTCTTTCGCCATTATTATGGTGTTATCTGGCTTTTGCTTGCTTCGATTTCTGTAGCCATGATCAGCCGCATTGCAAAAGCATTCCAGGATTATTTCTTAAACCTGATCACACAAAAATTCGGCGCTACGGTTTTTACACAAGGGTTGCAACATGCCATGAAACTTCCTTACCAGGAATTTGAAGATGCACGAAGCGGCGAAACATTAAGCATATTGCAAAAAGTAAGAATTGATACGGAAAAATTTGTATCTGCATTTATCAATATTCTTTTTCCGGTTGTCGTAGGGATTGTTTTTGTTGCCGTATATGCCACTACCATTCATTGGAGCCTGCCGATAATTTATTTCGGCGGTATTTTTCTACTGACTATTATTTCAAACTTATTAAGCAAGAAAGTAAAAACCATTCAAAAAAATATTGTAGGGCAAACAACAGCGCTTGCCGGCGCCACTACTGAATCATTAAGAAATATAGAATTGGTAAAAAGTCTTGGTTTAACCCAACAGGAAGTAAGCCGCCTGAATAAGAATACCTTTAAAATACTTGGGCTTGAGCTGACCAAAGTAAAACGCATCCGCAGTATCAGTTTTGTACAGGGTACGTTTGTAAATACTTTACGACAGGTTATTCTTTTTATGCTGATGTATCTTATTTATGGAGGCAGAATGGATGCTGGCCAGTTAGTAACGATGCAAATTTTTTCATTCTTTGTATTTGGACCTTTGCAGGAGATCGGTAATATCATACTCTCCTATCGTGAAGCGCAGGCATCGTTGGAAAATTTTGGCAACCTGATGAAAAAAGCCCCCGAGCCTCAACCGGCAGATCCAAAACATCTTGGCACTATTGAACAATTGGAATTTGCTCATGTTGGCTTCAAACATCATACAGCATCACAACATGCTATCAATAATATTAGTTTTAAAGTAAGAACTGGAGAAACAATTGCATTTGTTGGTCCGTCCGGTTCTGGTAAAACAACTTTGATGAAATTGCTTGTTGGTCTTTATCGTCCGCAACAGGGAAAGATCCTTTACAATGGTATTGATGAAAACAATATCAATTTTGAAGATCTGCGTAATCAAATTGGATTTGTAACACAAGACACACAACTTTTTTCAGGTACGATAAAAGAAAATTTAATGTTTGTAAACCCTGCTGCACCTGAAGAAGAGCTGTATGATGTTCTTAATAAGGCCTCCTGTCAAAATCTACTTTCAAGAGCTGAAAAAGGATTAGAAACAATGATCGGTGAAGGCGGATTAAAATTATCAGGCGGAGAAAAACAAAGATTGTCTATTGCAAGAGCTCTTTTACGCCGGCCAAAACTCTTGATCTTTGATGAGGCAACTTCATCACTTGATTCGTTGACAGAAGAAGAAATAACAACAACAATAAGAGATGTATCAACAACCGGTAACCAGGTCACGATTCTGATAGCTCATCGTCTTTCCACTATCATGCATGCCGACAGAATTTATGTTTTGGAAAAAGGGGATGTAGTTGAAACTGGTAGTCATGAAAAGCTATTGGAAGAAAAAGGATTATACTATGCAATGTGGCGCCAGCAAATTGGCGAAAGAAAAAAATTAACAGCAGCATAATCAGGCAAATCAGAACTCATGTTTGGTTTTCTATTTGGAAAGAATAATATAAAGGAAGCTCTCAAAAAAGGCGCCGTGATTATTGATGTAAGAACGCCGCATGAATACGATAATGGAAAAGTTCCCGGTTCCATTAATATTCCTGTCGACAGGGTTTCCGCAAGTATTGAAAGAATAAGATCAATGAAAAAGCCGGTGATCGTTTGTTGTGAATCAGGTATGCGAAGCAACACAGCAAAGGAAATATTAAAGTCAGCCGGTGTGCAGGAAGTTTACAATGGAGGAAGCTGGGAATCTGTTTTAAAGATCATCAACAAACTCTAGGGATTCACTTTCACTTTTATAGTAGTAGTGGAAGTATTGGCGCCATGGTCCTGGAATTCTACAAGAATGCTAAAATCAGTTGGCGCAGTTACTATAGCTTTATAAGCAAGCCTGCAATCGATAGCTTGTAAAAAATGACTTTCATAATAACCATCTGCCATTACTAAATTGTTAGCATCATTTTTTATCTGCACTTTTCCTTTATACACTATTTTGTTATCGGTCACCTTCCCTTCTACAATTATTGAATCCCCACTCGTGTACACCTGGTTTGCTGTAGGCTTTGATAAGGTGATAACCGGGAATACATCATCATTTTGATCGATTACATCCAGGCTTTCTTCTTGCCCGGCACCAACTTTTGAGCAAGAGATGATTATCACATTTGCTAAAACGATCAATGCGGCCAAAAAGAAATATTTTTTCACAATTATTTTTTTTCGTCTTTCCCTTTCCAAAGGTCAGTAAAGAAGTTTGATTTTTCCAATTCTTCAATATCACTTAGCTCAACTTCTATCGCTTTTGTACTTTGCGTTATTTCTATCAATGAAATTATTAGTGAAGTCAATAAGCTAAGCAAACTCAACGCAAAAATATATTTTGCAATTGACGATCACTCACTATAGATGCTATACATTGTTATCACACAGCAAACAAAACTGAAAACTCCCAGGCCCTGCATGTATCGCACTAATATCAATCTCCGTCTTAAACTTTGTATCTGGTAAATCAAAGCAGTACTCTTCTCTCCTCTTTTATATTCATCGTGCAAACGCCTCACCAGGTTGGCTAATGCAAGAAAACGGTTTGTATAAGCCAGCAATAACAAACTGATAGCTGGAAATAATAAGGCCGGTGTATTGAACGTAAGTTCCATGATTAAAAATATTACAGCTTTTGCTAAGTTTGAGAAAAATATTTATAAGCCTGACTCCTGAGCTTTTAGGAAATTTATACTCACAATAATTAAATATTATTTCGGAAAACCTCAATTTAGAATGTAATTCCACGCAGCATTTTCACTTCATAAAAAAATAACTTCCCTTATTTAAAGCGGATTTAGAAATACTATGAATGACTGATACAAACTAACCCTTTTGTGGTATCGGCGATCATTATTTATTTCATAGTTTGTCCTTCGACCAGGCAAACCAAAATGCCAATTAGCGCCATGCTATTAAGTACAAGTGATTTTAAAATGACTTATAAACAAAGCCGAGATGAACATACATACTTCCGGCTTTGTTAAACGAAATGTATCTCAATTGAAAAAAGTCGTTATTTATTCTTATTTAGTATTCTTAACTATTTTAACATTCAGTGCGACTGCACGGTCGCAATCTTGTGCTGATACAAGTTTACGAATGCGCTATTTTTCTCCGGGAACACAGAATTTCAGTATTGTTTTTCACATCAACACTTCAGATAATGCTACCATATTAATGGGACAATCCGATGATGCTACTCAAAATAACTACAGAGGTGTGTTAATGAAAATTGACAGCAAGGGCGACATTATATGGAGTAAACAGATTGTAAAACCGAACGAAAAAATATATTGGGTAAAAGCAGTTGAACTATCCAACAAGAATATTGCACTAATAGGGTATAACATTGTGACAGGAAATATTTCAACACCTGTTTATATTAGTCTCCTTGTTGTGGACATGAACGGGATTCTTGTTTGGAATCGCATGTATAACCAGTCTACTTATTTTCAACAAGGAGATTTACTGTTTCCTAACGCAATTACAGAAGCGGCAAACGGTGATTTTTTAATAGCCTGGAACGGTTTTTCACCCAACCTTGGCAATTCAGCATATGCTGTAGTTTCAAGAGTTACCAATGCCGGAAATCTTGTATGGAGTCGTGGTTATATTTCTACCGATGGAGCCCTCGCCAATCTTTCGGGTCTCTATTATGTGCCGGACAATACAGTAATAGCCTTATGCAATATCTATGATGATCTCGGCTGCAGCAATACCAAGCTGGTAGCAATGAAATTAAATTATGCAAATGGAAATTTAGAAATAATAAAACCTTTTTGCTATGAAGAATTTCCATCTAACCAGGGATGGTTTTTTACAGCCCCGCATGATTTTTTTAGTTCTTCTGTTAAAACAGAAGATAATGATTGGGAATTATTTGGCAGGTTTATAAACTTCGACACTAAGACCTACCTCTACAGGCTTGAACTGGATAACGCATTAAATTATAAAAATTCAACCCTATATGCGCTAAATAGATCTACCGCTGGATATTTTCCCAAAATAGAGGTCTTGAAAAATGGAAGCGTTCAGATAACTGGCAACACGAACAGCACACAAAAAAAAATGTATTGGTGTTCGATTGATTCAAAAGGTAATATTACACGTCAGAGAAAATTAAGTTATTCAGGGGACTCGGTTTTGTTAATTTCAAGATCAAATTTTGGATTAAAAAACTCGGGGTCGTTAACCTATACCTCAAACTCCTACGGTAATAATACTCATTTTGCCGAATTTTATCAATTACAAACTGATGATCCCTCGATAGACACTTGTCTCGGAGTAGATGCAAATTTTATCACCACGCTTTCTTTCCCCGTCACTGCTTCCAGTTGGCAGTGGAAAACCATAATAGATAACCCTTTGGTTGCTTATGAGTCGGTAATATCCATTGCCGACTTGCTGGTTCAAAATGAACTTTCATGTGGCAATATCAGCTATTGCGATTCAATAAAAATTTACGGTCCTGATACTGTTTGTGTTTTAGGACAGGAAACAGATTTTATCGCCCGGACAAATAAAGGCTGTAATAAAAGAATACAATGGCGGCTGGATAGCGCTTCTTATATTTCTTATAACCAGATCAATGATTCAACCATCCGGGTGCGGTTTCAGAATTTTGGAGGATCGGGAAGTCATTCGCTATGGCTATATGCATATGCAAGCAATTGCGGTACTATCAAAGATTCACTCAAAGTAACTTTGTTTCCCGTTCCAACCCCGTTATCATCTAGTGGAACACTTAAGTTGTGCCCCGGTGATACTTTAAAACTTTCACCCGGCAATTGGTTCAAGTCATATTTATGGCAGGATGGATCAACAGGCTCTGTATATAAAGCAACGTCACCGGGGCTGTACAAAGTACGCATAGAAGCAGCATGCGGTTATGTTATGTATGAATCCGTACTCATCACCAGCCCCGAATTATCTTTGGGAAACGATAAAATAAAATGCAATGCTGACACTATTATTTTGAAGGCAACTGGTGGGTTCAGTAATTACACATGGCAGCCCGATAATAATATGATAACGATTTCAGATTCGGTAATAAAAGTATTTCCTTCATTTTCGCAACAATACACCTTGAGTGCTGTTGCATATTCAGGATGCTTAATAAAAGATACTGTTTTCATAGAGGTAAGACAGTCACCTGCAATCAAACTTGGAAAAGATACGAGTCTTTGCAAAAATTCTTCTCTAGTTCTGCATGCAGGTAAAATATTTAACAATTATACATGGAGTACCGGCGAAACAGTTGACAGTATAATAATTACTAATCAGGGAACCTATACGATATCGGCCCTGTATAATAACGGCTGCATTTCAAAAGACACAATAAATATTCTTAATATTTATGATCTTCCAAGCGTTAATATAAATAACAGCACCCTCCTTTGCAAAAATCAAAATGATTCTTTGGATGCCGGCCCGGGATTTTTGTCATATTTATGGCAAGATGGTACGACGAAAAGAAAATATAAAGTAAGTACTCCGGGGCCATACAATGTTATGGTAATTGATAATAACAATTGCCGTAATTCAGACACAGTTGTTATTACAAAAATCACTTTACCTCCATCTGGTTTTCTCAAGGATGATACTTCTTTTTGTAAAGGGAATTCGATTACGCTGAAACCCGACGGAACATTCATTAATTATTTGTGGAGCAATGGTTCTTCTACCATAAGTACAATTGTTCGACAGGAAGGAGTTTATGCCCTAACTGTTAAAGATGGTTTTGGATGTATGGGAACAGACACAATCACAGTGCACGAACAAAACTGTTTAAATAATTGTTTTGTTCCCACAGGTTTTACTCCCAATAACGACGGGAAAAATGACATTTTTAAACCTATTATTACCGGCGCTCTTGCAAGCTATGAATTCAGCATTTACAATCGCTGGGGTCAACGGGTATTTTTATCAACCGACAGAAATCAGGGATGGGATGGAACTTTAAAAGGATTAAGCCAGGATGGAAACACATTTGTCTGGATCTGCAAGTACCAATTTTATAGTCAACCGCCAGAAATAAAAAAAGGTGTGGTTACGCTGATAAGATGATCGTCCAGAATACTTTCTGATCTCTTATTTGCAAACGACAATCACTAAATTTTAAATAGCTTTTTTAAATATCAACCCTTTTAAAAGCTTGCCAATTGAAGCCAAAATAAATATCCCTCCAAGAACGGCAACAATAGAAGAACCTGCAGGAAAATCATAATGAAAGGAAAAATTGAGTCCCAGGAAACTTGCCAGTATGCTAATGATAATAGCAATAATAAAGACAACCGTATTGTTTTTTGAAAGCATAATGCCGGAAACAGCAGGTATAATTAGGAAAGAAAAAACAGGAATTACTCCATTTATTTTTACCGCAAATACAATGGCGAGGCCAATAGAAATATAAAAAAGGAAATTCCAGATATTAAATATCCCGATACTTTTATTATCACCGTTCTCAAATGCCTTTGTAAGCGAAAAGAATTTATTAAAAAAAACAAGTTGAACAACAGCGATTGCTCCAAAAATTATCCCAAGAAGCCTGATCTGCTCCCAACTTGTCGATAGAATGTTTCCAAAAAGCACTTCCTGGATATCTGAATCGCCATGCGGTGTTTTTGAAATAAGCAAAACCGTTAGCGCCGATGCAAAAGCATATAAAATCCCAATGATCGCTTCCTGTTTTAATCGTTTATCAGTAATGCTTATGAATGACATAAGAATAGCACCTGCTAAAGTGAATATAAGTGGAATGGATGTCAAACCCGTTCCCATAAATACAGCAAACGCAACCCCCAATGAAGAT
>DASTZB010000474.1:0-6733 GCA_035764525.1 Chitinophagaceae bacterium
TCTTGTCGTTCTTTTCTTTTTTTGCCAGGTAATTATAATTGGAGTCAAAACAGCAGGAGGCTAAAAAATACTGAAGACTGATGTTCGCATAACAAATGTTGTCAATGCTATAACCTCTTTCAAGATTAGTATATATTTCTTCGAATAAGTGCAACCTGTTTTCTTGCAATGAAATTGAAAAAACAGGATTACCCATTTTTTGCATCATCATATTACAGAAGTTCTGGCTATTGGATCCGGTAAAATGGATCCAATAAATTGTCCATGGATTTTTTTCATCGGCTTTATATTCGTGTTCAACATCAGCAGGTAGTAAAACATATTCACCAGCGGAAACAGTATACCACTGTTTTCCAACTCTTGCCCATCCTTGCCCGCTTATGCAATAGATGATAATATGTTGTTTTGATCCATGTGTCCTATGGCGATGATGATACAGGGCATTGGGATAATAGCCGATATCTGTAATGAACAATTGTTTTACAACTTCGTGGGTCTGGCAGATCACATTGATCACTGAAGATGGCATTATGATGGCTCGTTGACCCTGGAAACCTTCTTTCTTTTTTACGTTAGCCATTCTGCAAAATAAAAAAATAATCCATCATTACCATTAGTTAGTCTATTTATAAAATTATTCGCCAGCATAGTTTTGTTAAGAGTTTGCTATAAAGAAGTTTTCTGTTGGAAGGTTGATCGAAAACAACTAAACGCATTTCTCGATTCCTGTTCTTGATAATAAGGATCATTAAAACGAAAAATAATGGATGTTTTGTCCCGCGAAACCGGAAGTTCGTCCATTTCCAAAGTAATAGAGGTTAGACTGATTTTAATTTTAGGCTATTATCAATCAGGACAAGTAGATCTGAAATTACCCGGAAAATTAGATCGCATTTCATTTTTAATCATTTAATACTAAAAAAAGTTATGAGACTGTGTCTTGCTTGTCGCCAATCGTTGCAAAGCTTTTCCAAAAGGCTTTTGGCTTCGATAACAATCTTGGCAGCTATCAATTTATTTATCCCGACAAAAATTATTGCTCAGGATAATCCAGCTGCACAAGAAATAAAAACATTAGTTAAAGGGCGGATTACCGACGAAAGCGGGAAACCACTGGAAGGTGTATCGGTACAGTTAAAAGGTTCTTCCTTAGGAACGACAACAAATGCAAATGGAGAGTACCAGCTTAGCGTTAATACAAAAGCTGCTACTTTAACTTTTACTTATGTTGGAATGGAAAGGCAGGAAATTGCACCCGGAAACAAACCTGAGCTCAATGTCACTTTATCACATACCGCTGTTCAGCAACAGGAAGTGGTTGTGGTAGGTTATGGCACTCAAAAAAAGCAAGCGGTTACCGGTTCCGTATCAGTAGCAAACCTCAAGGCTTATGAAAATGTTTCAGTGATCAACGTTCTTGAAAGTGTGAAGGGTGTTGTTCCTGGTCTTAATGTTGGTGGTATCAATACTGCAGGTGGATTGGCTTCGATATCTGTTCGCGGTCAGAATTCAATAAATGCTGGAACTACTCCATTATTAGTTGTAGATGGTGCTATTTTCAGAGGGACTTTAAATGATATAGCTCCTGCAGATATTGAAAGCTTAACTGTTTTAAAAGATGCTAGTGCTGCAGCTGTTTATGGTTCACGTTCTGCAAATGGCGTTATCCTGATCGAAACCAAGAGAGGAAGTGGTATCAATGGTAAACCAAGATTCAATGTAAATCTTGCATACGGGAATACTAATGAACTAAAACCTTTACAGGTATATGATGCCCCGGGTTATTTACAGAGGGTGCTTGATTACAGAACTGCAAACAACTTAGTGGCAGACCCTAACAATATTGCTGCCTATCTGACAACAATAGAAGCTGCTAATTATAATGCAACTCCTGATCATAAAGCAACATTGGTTGATCCTTATGATTTGTTCAGACAAACAGGACAATCGCTTAATGCAACAGTAAGCGTTGCTAATAAAACTGATAAAACAGAATATTACATTTCGGGTAACATGATCAAGCAAAAAGGTGTTATTCTAAATGACCAATACAATCATTATTCATTAAGGGCTCGTATTAGTTCTGATCTGACCAATTGGTTCAGGTTAGGAATTAATGCTTATTACAGTTTGAAAGATTACCCGGGTGCTGCTATATATGGTACCAGTGGAGGCGGTAGTTCAAGCAGTCCGTATTGGTTTAGTCCTTATGCTTCTTTAACTGGTGTTGATGGAAGTTATTTGCAGTTTCCTCAAACCACTACTTCTTTCAATAGCCCTTACTGGCAAACACCTACTCAGAAATACGACAGAAGAAATAATTTGAATAGTATCATCACAGCCACGGTTAAAATACCTCACGTTAAGGGATTGACTTATACGTTCACAAATTCAATTACACAAAACTGGAACGAAAGCGGTTCATTCTACAATATGCAAACAGTGGTTGGCTTACCTAAAAAAGGAAGTGGCGATGTTGCTTATAGCAGAAGCACAACTATTTTGTTAGACCATTTATTAAAATATAACAGGACTTTCGGTGCTCACAGTGTAGATGCAACTTTGTTATATTCAACAGAAGATTATAAACTTCTTTCTCAAAGCTCACATGGTGAAAATTATAACGATCCATCATTGGGTGTGTTCGGTTTAGATAAAGCGCAAACACAAACAACTGCGACCGGGGGTACTGAGACTGCTGCAATAGGTGAAATGGCTCGTGCAACATATAGCTATAAAAGTAAATACTCAGTGACCGGTACAGTAAGACGTGATGGATATTCGGCATTCAGTGAAAACCATAAGTACGGTCTTTTCTATTCTGTAGGTGCTAACTGGCAAATTTCCAAAGAGAAATTCATGGATGGTGTTTCATGGGTAAATAATTTGGCGGTAAGAGCTTCTTATGGCACGAATGGTAACCAATCTATTTCTCCATACGGGACGCTGTCTAAAATTGGTAATTCTTATTATTTCTATAATGGAACATCATTCGTTCCTACTCAATTTGTAGATAACCTCGGCAACAGTGATTTGAAATGGGAGTATACAAAAGGATTGAACCTGGGCCTGGATTTCTCTGTTTTGAAAAATAGAATTTCAGGTGCGATCGATCTGTATTCCAAAACAACCAATAACCTGATCTTTCCTCTATCTATTCCTTCCACTTCTGGTTTTACTAAAATCAGTGCTAATCTTGGTGAAATTGGTAACAAGGGTGTTGAGATCAGTTTAAATACGGTTAATGTCAGCAATAAAAATTTCACCTGGACCTCCAGTTTTGCTTCTTCCCGTAACTGGAACACATTAAATACTGCATACGGCAAGGATCCCGTAACAGGTATCGAAAAAGATCGCCCGGCAGATGGTTTATTTATCGGGAGAACCTTAGGTACTATTTACGGATACCCGGTAACAGGTATGTGGCAAATGGAAGATTCGATAAAGAATAATATTATGACTGGCATGAGGCCTGGTACTTATAAATTGTTAGATGTAAATCATGATGGCAAAATAACTTCAGATAGCGACCGGGTATTTATTGGTGATAATAAAGTTGCTTACACATGGAGCTTTACAAATACTTTCAAATACAAAGAATTTTCTTTGATGGTCTACATCTATTCTTTGTGGGGCGGTAATGGTCACTTTTTATCGGGCAGCAATACGCCATATAACGATGGTTATGCGAATGCTTCTTCCATTAACCATGCAGTGTATGACTACTGGACGCCAGGAAATCCAAATGCAATGTTCCCACGTCTCAACTATGCTACTGCAGCATCCTATAGAAGTGTGAAATATTTTGACAGGAGCTTTATCAAGTTGCAGAAAATTTCATTGACATACGATTTGACCAAGCTGACAAAAAAATATGGCGTGAATGGAATGACATTCTCAATTAGTGCAGATAACTTATTTACTTATGCTCCTCATTGGGTTGGATTGGATCCTGAAACCAACAGTGGTTTAACAGATACTTCAATTCCTTCTTTGAGAACTGTCATGGGTGTAATTAATATTAACTTCTAAATCAATGAACATGAAAAAAATAATTTTCTCACTATTAGCGCTTTCATCTTTATGCATGATCTCGTGTCATAAATCGTTGACAGAAGTTCCACTGGATTTTTATAGTCCTGAAAACTCATATACCAATAAAGCGCAATTTGAATCTGCTTTAGCTGATATTTATCGACTCACCCGTACTTACTTCTATGCAAATGCGGATGAAGTAAATAATTACGATATGTTGGGTATTGATGCAGATTTTGCAGACAACCTGGTTGCTACCAGTTCCAGTGTTCCTTACTTTAATTGGAATACTATTAATGCCGACAATGGCTTTTCAAGTAAGTGGTGGGGTCGTTTATACAAGATCATTGCTCAGGCAAACACTATTATTGACAGGGCAGATCAACCAACAGCGAAATGGAGTTCTGCAGCCGAAAAGAATGCTATTGTTGGCGAAGCAAGATTTTTAAGAGCATTTGCCTATCGCTTCCTCGCTAATATGTGGGGCGGGGTGCCATTAGTATTAAATGAAACGAAAGAACCAAAGTTTGATTATGTCAGAGCTAGCCAGGCAGAAGTTTACCAACAATGTAAAGCAGACCTGGATTTCGCTACACAATGGATGACTAAGATTAATATTCAAACATCAGGTAGAGCTCCTCGTGAAGCGGCTTTTACTTTATTAAGTGAGATCAACTTAGCTATGAAAGATTACCAGGGAGCTATTAAAGCAGCTGATTCGGTGATTTTGGGAGGTAACAATAGTTTGATGACTTCCCGTTTTGGAAAATGGACAAGCTTCACTACCAATGCGCCAACTTACCAGGGTGCTTATAAACCATGGGGTGATGTATATTTCGATCTGTTCCAGGATGGCAACTTCAACTATAAAGAAGGAAATAAAGAGGCTATCTGGAATATTGAACAAGATCCAACTATTATTGGCGGAGATAACACAGATGTAAACGGTTCTGGTGGTTTGTTTGTAATGGAAAGATGGTGGGGGCCAAGGGCATGGGTGTTGACCGATTTGAATAATAAACCCAACTTTTTACAGGATACGTTGATGGGGCGACCTGTTGGTTATTTAACTGCAACAAAATATGCAGATTCTTTGATCTGGCAGTATAAAGGAGATTGGAGCAACGATATCAGGAACTCCCAATATAATATCATCCGTACATATTATTGGACAAACCCTGCAAGTGCTTTTTATGGTCAGCCTATTACAAAAACCAATATGAAAGACCCTTCTCTTGTCAGATGTGGTTTAGCCCCTACGTTTATAAAAGGGGTGTCGGCAGCACATTATAAAAAATTCCAGGATGCAACGAGCAAGCAATGGCATGACAATGGAAGAACCTATAAAGATTGGTATATCATGCGTCTGCCGGAAGTGTATTTGTTAAGAGCGGAAGCAAAGATGGGAGCTGGTGACCTGGGTGGTGCTGCGACTGATATCAATGCTATTAGAACAAGAGCAAAAGCAACGCCGGTTACTGCTGGTGATGTTAACATTGATTTGATCCTCGATGAACGTGCAAGAGAATTGTACATGGAAGAGTTCAGGCTAAATACATTGATGCGTTTAGGAAAATTGGCAGAGTATTTAACGAAATACAATGGGCATGTGAAAGAAAATAATTACACACCTGCTACAAAAGTGAATAAGATGCCTATTCCTAATTCTGTGATCCAGTCGAACACTGGTGCGAAGATGGAACAAAATTCAGGATACTGATTATCTACATAAGCAGTAGTTTAGAAGGTAAGCGTCTGTATCTGTAAAGGTCAGACGCTTTTTTAAACTTGTTATATTAAATTCTTACCCTGTGATAACTATAGTTGAGATCTCTTTATAGTGTAACAATCCTGGTAAATGAAAAAAATATTTCTTCTTTCACTATTCATATTTTCTTTGCTTGATAGCTTCGGTCAGCAGAGAATTGTCTTTTATGTATCACCATCAGGTAAGGATAAGAATCCCGGAACTATTCAAAAACCTTTTGGAACCCTCGAAAAGGCGAGGAGTGAGGTTCGTAATCAGTTAAATAAAAATCATTCTGATGCTATTATTGTTTATTTACGCAAAGGAAATTATACATTAAAAAAAAGTTTTTCATTAGATAGTCTTGATTCGGGAACAGAAAATTTTCCTGTTATTTACAGCGCCTATCCGGGGGAAGAAGTGCACATAAACGGAAGCGTATCTATTCCGGTTAATAAAGTAAAAGCGATCACTGATGTTGGGATACTTTCGAGATTAGTGCCAGAAGCAAAATATAAAATAGTCCAGGTAAATTTAAACGCAGTTGGTATCAATGACTTTGGAAAAATAAAACCTAAAGGATTTGGCCGACCATACGAACCTACCGGCATGGAGCTATTCTGTAACAACATGGCGATGAAGCTGAGTCGTTGGCCAAATGATAGTTTAGTTAAGACAGGTAAGGTGCTTGACCCCGGTTCTGTTCCCCGTAATGGTGATTATTCAAACAGGGGAGGTAAATTTATCTTTGATCAAATCCGTCTTCAACGATGGTCAGCAGCAAAAGATATCTGGATCTCCGGTTTTTTTAAATATGGTTATGCAGATGATGCTGTTAAAATCGCCAATCTTGATTTATCGAATAAAACAGTTACAACAGAGCAACCGCACATCTATGGTTTTGAAAGCGGAAAAATATTTCATAGATGGTATGCATTTAACCTGTTAGAA
>DASTZB010000475.1:0-3065 GCA_035764525.1 Chitinophagaceae bacterium
CATGAAGCCATACAAAGACAGTGAAGGTCATTCATATGATTTTGCTTATGGCTTGAACTGGAAAGGTGTTATCAACGATGCAAGAACGGCGAAGTATAAAAAGAAATAAAAACTTATCTTGTTGAAATGAATGCTGATTCATTCAAAGGACAAGTGGCCATTGTAACCGGTGCTGGCCAGGGAATCGGTTTTGAAATTTGCAGACAACTTGCATTAAAGGGAGCAGCGGTTGCATTGAATGATATTGATATAAAACTAACTAATTCAGCTGTTGAAAAAATAAAAGCTGAAGGAGGAAATTGTCTTGGCCTCGCCGGTGATGCATCAGGTGTTGAGTTTATAAATGAAATGGTTGAGCAAGCCGTAAAAAACTTTGGTAAGCTTACAATCGCCATTGCCAATGCAGGTATCACTTTGTTCGCAGATTTTTTTGATTATACTCCTGATTCGTTTAGTAAAGTAATGCAATTAAATCTCGGTGGAAGTTTTTTTCTTGCACAAGCTGCCGCTACACAGATGAAACAACAAGGAACAGGGGGCAGTATTCTGTTTATGTCTTCAGTGGTTGGTCACCAGGCACATAAAAATTTAGCTGCTTATGCTATAACAAAAGCCGGATTGGAAATGCTCGCAAAAAACTTAGTGATCGAATTGTCTCCTTTTATTATTAATGTAAATGCAATTGCTCCAGGTGCGACACTTACTGAAAGGACTTTAGAAGATAAAGAGTATACAAATACATGGAGCCGCATCACACCATTGGGAAAGCCAGCTACAACCAATGATATTGCTAATGCTGCTTTGTTTCTTGTGTCGCCAGCTGCAAAACATATCACGGGCCAGAGTTTAATTATTGATGGAGGTTGGACATCGGTGAGTCCTTCTCCTTATTGAACACTACTTACTCCAGGCTTTTTTTAAGAGATTGATCCAGTTTTTGTGCATGATATTTTCAACATCAGTAGCGGAATATCCTCGTTTGCGAAGTAATGAAGGAATAGTTTGGAGATCAGCAATTGTTTCTATATCATAAGGACATTGTTCTCTTCCATATCCACCATCAAGATCGGAACCGATACCAACATGTAATGTATTACCAGCAAGCTGGCAGATATGATCAATATGATCAATTATTTTTTCAATGTTGCAATTCATTTCTTTTGGCATTGATTTTTTTCTTGCCCATCCCGGAACGATCATCCATGCATCGAAAGCCGCGCCGATCACTGCTCCTCTTTCGATCAATACTTTTATCATATCATCACTGAACTGGCGGTTATGATCTACCAATGCACGGCACATATTATGACTGGCCCAAACATGTCCTTGAAAATTATCCATCGCCTGCCAGAATGCATCGTCACAAAGATGTGTTGCATCCAAAATAATATTCAGTTCTTCCATTTTTTTGAGCAAGGCCAAACCATCCGCATTCATTTCACCTTTTGCATCAGTACCGTTCGCATATCTACCCGGGCCATAATGAGCCGGACCGACAGCTCTTAATCCATATTCATAAGCTCTTTCTAAATACTGAACAGATATTAATGAATCGGCACCTTCCAAACTTAAAATATAACCGATCGGCTTATATTCGTTTGGCCCATCATCACTCCAGATATCAAGATGAATATTTAATGAACGCAGGTCTTGTATTTGTACCATCTCTCCCTGCTCTCCCATTGCTTTGTACCATGCAAGCTGTGACTGTGTCGCGGCCCATGCCTGTTCGGGTGAGTGCCAACCGGGCAAAGGATTATCTGGTGAAACATACCTGGCTATTTGTGTTGCTACCACCAAACCAATATTTCCTTTTCTTAATTCAGGTAAACAAACTGTAGCATTGGCACGACCAGGTTTATCGGTCATTCCTTTCTCCCGTTCATTGATTGCTTTAATTGGCTGCTGGAGATCACGGTTCCATTCAATAGCATTCCAGGCAAGATCAAGATGAGCATCAACGATGAACATTCAATTATAGTTTGAGGTTCGAGGTTTGAAGTTTGAGGTCACCTTCGAACCTCAAACATAAACTTCAAACAGTTATCTTTCTATCCCTCGCTACATTCTTCCACTCTCCTGTTACTTTTCCCTTTTCTATGGTAAAGACTCTTTCATATAACGCAACGGTTGGGCAAACATGGTAAGGCAATCCGTAAAAAACATTTCCTACTTTGAAAGATTGATTGTCGCTCGTTTCCAGAACAAGATGTTCTTCGCTTTGTCCAACAGGTTTGAAGCCTTCTGCATTCAAAAAGAAAACTCTTCGTGTGATCTCATTTTCTGCAGCCACCGATTTATGACCCAAGTCAGTACAAATTTTGTTTGCCGAAGGAAGTGAGATGATCCTTGTTACCAACACAATTGCAGGTAAAAATTTCTGTTCGGGACAAAGATCAGAATACCCTTTATCCCAATAAACAAATGTACCAGGGCTGCATTCAATATCTTTTCTTCTACAATGAACTGAAAAAGCTGGTGAACCTCCCATAACAATAGTGGGAAGTTTCAATTTCTCATTCAGCTTTTGTACTGCTACAAATGCCTCATCGCATTTTTGTTTTTTCATTTCAAAATCAACATCGCGGATATGTCCATCATAAGCATGCAGGCCAGTTAAAGTAATTCCTTTTAAAGTGATACAATGTTGTGCTAATTCAATTGTTTTTTCGCCCGGAGAAATTCCTGTGCGATTCATACCAACATTTAGGTCAATAAAAACCGGGACTGTAAGATCATTAGAATTAAATACTGACGCTTGTTCATTGGCTGCTGGAATATTATCAGTAAGACAGGAGAATTTTGTCGTCGGATACTTCTTTATCAAAGAAACAAAACGATCCAACTTTGGACCAAGCGGTTGATAAGCAAGCAACACATCCGGCGCACTGCATTGGGCAAGCATTTCCGCTTCCGCAATAGTCGCACACTTGAATTTGGTGATGCCAGCATTCAACATCAGTTTTGCAGCATCTGGTGATTTATTGGTTTTAATATGCGGTCGTAAACGATCTACATCCCCTATCATATCAATAGCCAATTGAATGTTGTGTTTAACTCTTTCA
>DASTZB010000476.1:0-10716 GCA_035764525.1 Chitinophagaceae bacterium
CGCCACCGCCAAAACCAAATATCAGGATACAGCCATACGTTTTGGGATCTTATGATCGCTATAAAAATTTTCCTGCATCAACAGAACCCGAAAAAAATAATTTCCGTGCAGGAGGAGATATTAAATGGGCCATTAATCCAAACTCTATACTTGATGTAACTATAAATACAGATTTCGCACAAGCTGATGCCGACCGGCAGGTGAATAATGTGACGAGGTTTTCTGTTTTCTTTCCAGAGCGCAGACAATTCTTTTTAGAAAACGCATCTTTGTTTGGAGTGGGAGTGAGGCCGAATGAAGATGGTTCAGGGGGAGCCATGCGTATTCAACCCTTCTTTAGCAGAAGAATTGGTTTGGATGATTTTGGCAACCCGATCCCGATCGATGCAGGTGGAAGATTTGTTTATCGCTCATTAAAGAGAAACGCAGGTGTAATGGCAATGCGCCAAAGAGAATCAAATACAACACCTGCTACTAATTTTTTTGTAGGACGTTTCTCTGAAAATTTTGGGAAACAAAACAGGATAGGTGGATTAATGACCTATAAAAATAATTCTGATGGCACAAATACTGTTGGCGCCATAGATGGCTTTTTCAGAATGGGAGAAACACATTCTTTGAATACAATGCTGATCTATTCAAACACGAGCAGTAAGGATCCGACGATCAATGATGCAAACAAAGGCGCTTTTGCAGGATATGCACAATATTATTATACCAGTAATCAATGGAAACTCTGGTGGACACAATCTGTAGTAACAAAAGATTTTAATCCTGAGTTAGGTTTTGTTTCCCGCAGTGATGTGATCGGCACTACACCGGGATTATTCTGGTACTACCGTGGTAAATTATTACCATTCAAAAAATGGATCCGTGCATTTGAGCCTGGTGTCTTCCCTGAATTTTATCACCAGGCATCCACAGGGAAATTGATAGAAAGACAACTGACGATGAACCCGGTCTGGATCAATTTTCAAAATGGTGGATACCTTGGTCATTATTACTCCAACCTATCAATTATTAACAGAACCCTTCGCACCACTGGGAATAACTATTCCGGAAGGAAAATATAATTATCTACGACATTTATTTTATTTCAGCACTGATCCATCAAGAGTAGTCAGCTCCAATATAAACTTCGAAGCAGGCTCTTATTATAATGGGAACCTGGCTGCAGGAACATTCACACTAAATTTTGCGCCTATTCCGAATCTGTCTTTGCAAGGACAATTCAATCGCAATCGTTTTAAAGAAGTAGGTGATCCTGAAACTGATAAAACAGTCGACTTGTATAGTATCTCTGGAAGGCTTGCATTAAATCCAAGGCTACAGCTCATTGGTTTTTATCAAAAGAATTCAGAAAATAATTTGAGCAATTATAATATTCGTCTCTCGTGGGAGTACCAACCGCTATCATACGTTTATCTTGTATTTAACCGTCGCGGTTTTGATAATGCGCAACAAAAAAGGCAAACAGAAGATCATGCGATCATTAAAGTAAGTTACCTGCGACAGTTGTAATTTTTTATCAAGACAATCTGGAAAACTCGGATTTAAACTGAGTAGGAGTTTACTATTTATAGAACTGATTTATATTTGGATGTTCAACTCCTATCGGAGTTGAATGTTTTTGATGGATACATTGCTTCTATAAGTCTTTGTCTCTTACGGAGACAAGATGATTAAGCTAAAATATCCCAAGCTTTCTTACCAATAAAAATACCCGGCAATTGAACCGGGTATTTTCTTTTATATGAAAGAATTTTATTGAGTAGTAAATATCTTGACAATACCATCCACTTCACTGCTTACTATTAAAAGGCTTTTTCCGTTAGGACTTTCGCTTGCTGAAACAAATGCAACACCTTCGGGTCCTACGCCACAGTTAAGCCACTGCAAATAAACCGGGCTATCGGGATCAGTAATATCATACACTGCAACCGCATCAGCTCTTTCCATGCCTACAAATAAAAGAGTTTTATTTCCTACTCGACCTATTGTTATTCCTTCCGGTTCGATTGATTTATCATCGCTCCGGCTATCCGGGTATTTATTATTTGCCAATGCCTTTTTATCAAGGTCATTCTTACTATCAAAGATCAGTTCACCGGTATTACCGTTCCAAATGCTAAAAGATCTTGCGCCTTGTGCATATATTTCATCATAATCTCCATCGCCATCAATATCACCCAAAGTTTTTGTTACATTCAAACGACCCAGTTTGGCATTGGGTTTCCAGTTCACTGCAGCATTTGGAAATACAGTTGGATCGAGTGGATAAGTAGCACTCCCTAATCTTACATTCTCAACAAAACCTGCCCACTCCCTTGCATCACCTTCATTGGCGCTATATACATAAGGAATCCCGTTGTTTGGATGAACAGCAATTGCGTCTGGACAATAAATTCCTTTTACAGGCCATGGATTAAATGATCCAACTATTCCATCCTGATCACTTGGATCAATTGCATTCATCTCAAGATTGAAATTCTTAAACCCAAGAGGAAATATTGACCTAATAGATTTTGTTCGGAGATCGATCTTAGCAATGCCATTATTTTCCTGCAATGTTACCCACGCCGTATTTGAATTGGCAGAAACAGCAATATATTCAGGCTCCATATCCTGTGCAAAACTTGCGTTCGGTCCGAAGACTCTTAATCCTCCTGCTTTCAATTGTGCAGCCTGCGAAGCAAAGCCACCAAAATCAAGTGTGGTCACCGAATAGCTATCTTCCACATCAATGATAGACACAGTGCCGACTGGGTCGATCGTATATGCATCGTTCGGTTCTCCCTCATTTGCGCTGAGAATAAAATTTCCATTTGGTGAAAATGTGACCATATCAGGTAAAGCTCCGACTGTTCTTACAGCGATCTCGCCATAAGTAGATGTATTAAATACGACAACCTTTCCATTATTTGTTTTGATCGTTGCTTCAATAGCTGCAGCAAGTTTCCCATCTTTTACATAAACGCTATTTACCAAACCACCATAAACGGAAATTGGAATAGTTGTGATCAAAACCGGTGCAGAAGGATTTGAAAGATTAACAACATCGATCCTGTTATTGCCAGCAGTATTATTTACAACAAAAAGTTTTTTGGTTAGCGGATCAAAAGCACTTATCTCAGCAGCACCCGTTTCTCCAAGATCGATCATTCCTGATTCAGCAAATGTTGCTGATTCATGATTTGAATTACCATTTGCAGCAGTTGCAATTTCCTCGTCATTTGTCTGGGGTTCCTGGAAAGTTTTAGTACAGGATGCCAACATAATAATGCCAGCCAATAATAAGTAATTTTTTTTCATTTGTTTTAGGTTTGAATGGTACAAATAAATCAGAGGGATGTTGCCGGAATATTACTGGCTTATTAAAAGGATATTAATTTTAGCGGGAGCTAAAATTAAAGAAATAGAAAGCTTCTGAAGATAGAAGCAATGACTTGTGAATAAATTTTGCTGGAGAAATTAATAACGTCTGTCTCTTGGTCCACTGGGGGGTCTTCTATCTCCACCGCTTCCGCCACGATATCCACCGCCTCCACCGCTACCGCCACGATAACCGCCGCCGCCGCCGCCACCACGATAACCGCCGCCTCCTTGTGATCCACCACCCGGTTTATCTTCAGCTTGTTTTACGATCAATGGCTTTTTACCAAGAGAAATATCATTTAGACTTTCAATTGCATCTTTTGCTTCCACTTCATTTGGCATTTCTACAAAGCCAAAACCTTTACTCTTGCCGGTCTCTCTATCCATGGCAACTTTGGCAGATACCACTTTGCCAAATTTTTCAAATATCTCTTCCAATTCAGCATCGTCAAGATCATAGGGCAAGCCGGCAACAAAAATTTTCATGTGCTTATTTTTTGTAAATGTAATAAACTATATGCTAAAATCAGAACGACTCTTAAATTGATTATTGAGGAGCTTTTGCATCCACAACCTCTATTTCGAAAACCAAAATGCTATTGGGTGGTATTTTAGCAGATCTTGTACGAATAGAATAGGCGAGGTTTGAGGGAATAATGATCTTGATCTTGCCACCAACTTTACAAAGCGGAACACCAATTTGCCAACCAACGATCAATCTTTTTAAAGGAAAAATTGCGGGCTTATCTTTTGTTCCATCAAATATGGAATTGTCGTTGAATAAATATCCTTTGTAAAAAACAGTAACGGTGTCATTGACAGAAACCTGGCGACCGGTTCCTTCTTTCATTATAGTGTAATAGACGCCATCATGATCCTGCTTTGCATCAGTCTTATTTTCATCGATAGCTTGTGTGATAAGTTTCTTATCTATTTGCAATTGTTCAAGGCTGTCAACATGAGAATAAAGATTTACAACAGGCGGTGCAAAATCTTTTTGCAGCATATTTTTCCATGAACCATTTTGCCGCTGGCACCAGACCTGGCCTGTTGTGACCGATATGTCTTGTTTTTTCCCGTTTCTATAGAAAAATGCCGGTTGCTGAATAGTATTCCGTCTGCCTTCAATTTTCAAAGTCCCGATCAGTTTCCATTTGTTTTCTTTTGGTAAAAAAATATATCCCGAGTATAAAGAAAAATTCCCGACAGAATCAGTGGCCTGTGAGATCAACAACTTGTATGTTTCATTTATTTCCCAATTATAATCAAATATCATGTCGCGATCTTTACGATCAATCCGCACATTTAATCCGCGAATATTACTATTTGAATAAGCATGAGAATAGAAACTAATCCTGCGACTGCCATAATAGTTTTGTATAGTAAGGTTTGCTGTATCTGTTTTAATACCTGCGGAAAAGAATTTCTTTTTATTATATGAATGTACTTTTATCTCCGCCATAAATTGCACAGCCTTTACACTATCAGGAAATCGATAATAAATAACAGAGTCTTTATTATTTGCAAATGAATGAAGAAAAGTAAAAAGTATGAATGCAAAAGTTAAAACTCGTTTCATGTTTCAAGTTGTTTAAATGCTTCACCGATGTTCTCAATTATATCTCCTGCTATCATTGCTTCCTCTGAAAATTCATTTGCAGCAATATCACCTGCTAAGCCATGAAGATATACAGTTAGCATTGAAGCATTTTCAGAAGAATAGTTTTGTGCTAATAATCCAGTCATCATTCCTGTAAGCACATCACCACTACCTCCTGTAGCCATGCCGGCATTACCTGTATTATTAAAATATCCTTTACCCGATGGGGTTGCAATAAAACTATGATGCCCTTTTAAAACAATTACACAATTCAACAATTTAGCTTTCTCCAATGCAGTTTCAATTCTTTCAAAATCATTTTTGCATTCACCAAACAATCTTTCAAATTCCTTTGGATGCGGCGTAAGAATAGAACCCGGCGGGAGGGATGGCAAATTCTTTTCCACCGACAACCCATTCAGTCCATCAGCGTCGATCACCATTGGCTTTTTATAAATAGAAATTAATTCTTTAACCGCATCTCTTGTTTCAGATGCTGTTCCCAGGCCCGGGCCAATTCCAAGTGAATCATATTTTAAAACATCATCATCAATTTTTGTGATGATCGATGAATTTGCATCTGTCATTACCATTGCTTCCGATACAGCTGTTTGCAAGATTTCATAACCGCATTTTGGAATAAAGCAGGTTAGCAGACCAACACCACTTCGTAAACATGCCTTTGCTGATAAAACCGCGGCGCCGATCTTTCCATAACTGCCCGCTATTATCGTTGCATGACCAAAATTTCCTTTATGTGCAAATCTGTTTCTTGGTTTATAAATTGAACGAATGAAGGGTTTATCAATTAATTCAAAATTGGTTTCAAGAGAAGTAAGAAAGGCCGGCAGCAAACCAATTTCAAGAATAAATACTTCACCAATAAAGGCAGCGTTTTCGGCAACCAAAAAAGCCAGTTTATAACATTGAAAACTCAATGTGTAATTTGCTTTGATAATATTATTTCCTTTTGATGACTGATCAACCGGCATGCCACTGGGAACATCAATAGCAATAATTGTATATGCGCTATTATTGATATAATCGATAAGGCTGAGAGTAATTCCATCAGGTGGTCTTGTTAATCCTGAACCAAATAATGCATCAATAACCACAGTATCCTCAGATAATGGATGAAAATTATTTTCATCTTGTATAAAGTGAATATCGACTGAAGGATATTGATGAAGTCTTGCAAGATTTGTTTGAAAATCCCCCGTTCCCTTATGACCAAACTCCAGTATATTAACTGAAACTTTACAACCACGGCCAGCAAGCATCCTTGCTATTGCCAGTCCATCTCCGCCATTATTTCCCTTGCCACAAAAAACAGCGAACGAATGGACCAGCCAGCCGTTATTATCAAGCCATTCGAAACATTTTGTAGCCGCTCTTTCCATCAGATCAATGGACATAATGGGCTCATGTTCCATGGTGTACTGATCCCATGCTCTTATTTGCTCAGCATTTAAAATCTTCATCGTTTAAAATACTGGCTAAAGTTGAGAAAGAATTTCCAAAAAATGGTTGAGTTATCGTCTTCTTTTAGCGGGTTTTGCTTTTGGAGTGTAAGGATCCTCTTTTATGGAGTTCTCACCGACCGAATTATCATCGTCTGGTCCGTTGGTATCATCATATTGTTGTTGATTCAGACCAGGCATATAATTACCAAAAATATTATATGCTTTCGCAGCTGCGTTATAGATATTTCGATTGTATTTGTTTCCAATCACGATCATTGTGGCATTCTCATCAGGGAACCTTACAAACACCGCATTTGAACCATGCCAGCGACCATTGTGATAAATAAACTTTTTGCCACTTGGGAAGATCATCATCCTCCATCCCAATCCATAATTATGAATCGATCTTCTTTCGTTACTTAATGGTGTATAGGCTAAATCCAACGTTTCTTTCTTAAATAATTTGCCCCCGCTTAACGCCTGGTCCCACTTTAATAAGTCATTTGCGGTTGTATAAACATTCTTATCGCCGTACGTACAATCAAAAGGATCGGGTGCCCAATAACGACCGGTCCATTCAAAACTTGGCGTTGGTGATAATGTATCCTGGCTTGAATGAACAAACGTGTTTTTCATTTGAAGTGGGTCAAAAAATATTCTCTTCAGGTAGGCTGGAAAAAATTCACTAGTTACTTTTTCAACGATCATGGCAAGCAACACAAAGTTTGTATTACTATAATTAAACCTCGTTCCTGACCTTGATTCAAGTCCTGGCTGAATAGTATAAAGTGAATTCAATACATCCTGGTTGCTGTAGCACGTGTCTTCTACTTTCAGTTTCGATAAATAATTAAGGTAATTAGGCAACCCGCTTCTATGGCTTAACAACATTTTTACGGTGATATCCCGGTAGGGGAAGCCGGGAAAAAACTTACCCAGTGTATCCTCAAGCTGCAATCTCCCTTCTTCCATTAAATGTAATACAGCCATTCCTGTAAATGTCTTACCTACACTTGCTATATGCAAAGGCGTATTTTCATTCAGGCTATCTTTTGTCCTCATATCCGCAAACCCCACTGCCTTTTCAAAAACAACGGTGCCATTTTTTGCAATTAGTATCTGCCCGTTAAATCCCCTGTTTAATAAGGAGCCTTCAAAATGATTTTTGACCACATTATAGTAGTATTGAAATTCTTCATTTGACAATTGTTTTGGCGCAGGCGCAGTGGACGCCAATGCTTTTGCAGGGGCTGCAGTCTTCTGATTTGAGGTGTTACACCCAAATAAAACAGCAATTACTAGAGGGTAAAGAAGTTTTTTCAATTAGAATACAGTTTAAGACAAAAATAATAGCACAACTCGTGCCTAATGAACGCTACTTTTCCCCATTTGTTGCAAATTGTTAATAGTTAGGACTCTATATTTGCAGAAATGGAGACACAAAAAACTAGTTATCCGAAGGAAAAAATAAGGATTCTTTTCTTAGAAAACATTAGTGATGCTGCGGTGAAAAATTTCCGGGGACATGAGTATTCTAACGTAGAAAAAGTCACAAAGGCTTTAACCGAGGATGACCTGGTCAAAGAAATCAAAGATGTACATATCCTGGGCATTCGCTCAAAAACACAGATTACAAAGAAAGTGCTGGATGCCGCTAAAAAACTGCAGGCAATTGGGTGTTTTTGTATCGGCGTGAACCAGGTGGACCTGAAAACAGCAACTAAAAATGGTATTGTTGTTTTTAATGCCCCTTATTCAAATACAAGATCGGTGGCCGAGTTGGTAATTGGCTTATCAATCATGCTAATTCGCCGCATACCAGATAAAAATAAGGCAGCACATGAAGGAATTTGGATGAAGGAGGCAAAAAATAGTTTTGAGTTGCGGGGAAAAACATTGGGAATAATTGGTTATGGAAATATCGGCAGCCAGGTAAGTGTGTTGGCAGAAGGAATGGGAATGAAAGTGATCTTTTATGATGTAGAAACAAAATTGCCGCTTGGCAATGCAGAAGATGCAAAATCATTAAAAGAACTTTTGGGCCGTTCCGACATTGTAACACTTCATGTTCCGGAAACTTCACAAACAAAAAACCTTATTAATAAAACCAATCTTAAATATTTTAAGGAAGGAGCAATATTAATAAACTATGCAAGGGGAGAAGTAGTGGATCTTGATGCACTACGCAAAGCTATTCTTGATGGCGCAATTGGAGGCGCAGCCGTTGATGTTTTTCCTGAAGAACCAGAAAAAAACGGCGATCGTTTTCAAACCCCGCTGCAGGATCTTCCCAATGTAATACTTACACCGCATATTGGCGGATCAACCGAAGAGGCGCAGGAAAATATCGGAGAAGATGTAAGTGGCAAGTTGTTTAATTATCTTGAAAAAGGTATAACGTTTGGATCACATACGGTGCCTGCACTTGCCTTGCCACCGCAGGAAGGTTCGCATCGCATTTTGCATATTCACAATAATGTGCCGGGTGTTTTGTCAGAGATCAACACAACCCTTTCAAAAAATAACATCAACATACTTGGTCAATATTTAAAAACCAATGATGAGATCGGCTACGTTGTTCTCGATGTTGACAGGCAAATTTCTTCAAAAGCATTGCAATTGCTAAAAGAAGTGAAGCAAACGATCAAGGTGAGAATGTTATATTGAATACCAGCTTCAGTTTTTCATGGCGTCGGTTGTTGCGACGCTTCTTTCAAGTTTCTGTTCGTCTATCAGCATTGCGTCGCAGTTTACCCAGAGCGAAGCGAAGGGTCGCAATCACTTATCGTCCATTTTTTTGGTATCATTTTAGAATAGTCAACTTTTCGCTAAGCCTTTTTACCACATAGGCACATAGAGCACAAAGAATAACACATAGCATCTATGTGAGCACCTATGTTTCTATGTGTCTATGTGGTTTAATTTTTAAATTTTCAATAAATACTGAAAATTATGTAAATTTGGGTTGTAAATGATATCCAGATGAAAATAATTATCGTTGGCGGAGGATTTGGCGGATTGAAGCTTGCAAGGAAACTTAATAATAAAAGAGGGTTTGAAATATTACTGATCGATAAATTCAACTATCACCAGTTTCAGCCTTTATTTTACCAGGTTGCAACAGCAGGATTGGATGCCAGCAACATTTCTTTTCCCCTAAGAAAGGCTTTTCAAAAAAGCAAAAATATCCGCATCCGGATCACTGACCTAAAACAAATAGTTGCCGCCGAAAATAAAATAATAACAGGAACGGGAGAGGAGCATTATGATATTTTAGTACTTGCCACTGGTGCCGACACAAATTTTTTTGGCAACCAGCAATTGGAAGACCACGCTTTTCCAATGAAGTCTACCGTTGAAGCATTACAACTTCGTTATAAACTAATTCAAAACTTTGAAGATGCGTTAACCACAAAAAATGATGAAGACCTGCAACGCCTAATGAATATCGTTGTAGTCGGCGGTGGACCAACCGGCGTAGAAATTTCAGGTGCATTGGCCGAAATGAAAAGATATGTGTTGCCTAAAGATTACCCGGAACTTGATTTTTCCAAAATGAATATTTTCTTATTGGAAGGCACACAAAAGACGCTTGGTCACATGAGCGAAATATCTTCCGATCGTTCAAAAAAGTATTTGGAGAAATTAGGAGTGAAGGTAATGACAGGTTCCCATGTGAAGGATTATGACGGGAAAAACATCCACTTACAAGATGGACAAACAATTTCATCTGCAACGGTTTTATGGGCTGCCGGCATTAAAGGTAATATTCCCGATGGTGTTGATAAATCTCTTATTGCCAGGGGAAACAGGATAAAAGTTAATCGGCAAAACCGGGTAATCGGTTCTCAAAACATTTATGCAATTGGCGACCTCGCCTATATGGAAACCCCTAAATACCCAAATGGACATCCACAGGTGGCTACAGTTGCTATTCAACAGGCAATATTACTTGCAACAAATATTACGAAAGTAAACTCTGGTAAAACTGACCTGAAGGAATATGAATACAAAGACAAAGGCACCATGGCAACGGTAGGAAGAAATCTTGCAGTAGTAGATATTCCAAAACCAAAACTGCATTTTGGTGGTTGGTTTGCCTGGATGATCTGGATGAGCCTGCACCTGATGCTGATACTCGGTGTAAAGAATAAGTTTTTTGTTTTTGTAAACTGGTTATATAATTACTTCACCTATGATCAAAGTTTGCGGCTAATCTTTAAAGAATTTAAGAAAACAAAAAAATGAGCCAACAGAAATTCCTCACTGCGGAATGGC
>DASTZB010000477.1:0-44460 GCA_035764525.1 Chitinophagaceae bacterium
ACCAAAATTGCTGATGGTTCTGTTACAAGTACAAAACTTGCTGCAGGTGTTATCCCATCATCATTGCCTCCAAGCGGAGTTGCCGGTGGTGATCTTACGGGTTCTTATCCTAACCCAACTATTACCAATGGTGCAGTTACAACCACCAAACTTGCCGATAATTCTATAACAACTGCAAAGATTGTTGATGCTTCCGTTACGAGTTCAAAATTAGCTGCAGGTATTATTCCAACTTCATTACCTCCAAATGGAATTGCTGGTGGTGATTTAACCGGATCATATCCCAATCCAACTATTAATACCGGTGCAGTTACAACAACCAAACTTGCCGATAATTCTGTAACAACTGCAAAGATTGTTGATGCTTCCGTTACGAGTGCAAAACTTGCTGCGGGTATTATTCCAACATCATTACCACCAAACGGAACGGCTGGTGGTGATCTAACAGGTTCTTATCCTAATCCAACTGTAAATAAGATCCTCGGTATTGGAGTAAGTAACACCGGCCTTGCTTCGGGAATGGTGCTGAAGTATGATGGAACACAATGGGCTCCTGCTGCTGACAATACAGGATCCGGATCCTTCTCATTACCTTATAGTTCATCAGCTTCTTCATCGTCAAATTTATTCTCGCTTACAAATACAGGCACAGGTGCAGCATTGGAAGGTATCAACTCTAATACCGCTGCCAATGTCAATGCTATTTTAGGAAGAATCACAAGCACTACTCCAGGCGCAATGTCTGCAGCTGTGAAAGGTGTTAACAGTGGAACCGGAACAAATGGAATAGGTGTATATGGAAATCATTTAGGAAATGGTTGGGGAGTTTATGGTAATTCTGTTGGTGGCACGGGAGTTTATGGTAACTCCACATCTGGTTTTGGATTATATGGAAAGAGTTCGTCAAGTACAGGTATCTACGGTGAAAGTGCTACCGGTAATGCCGGCTTTTTTAGTACTACAGACCTGAACAATTCTCTTGATGCAGTATACGTAAGCAATTTAGGACAAGGAAATGGAATTTATGCTGAAAGTGCAACTGGTAATGGCATAACGGCTATCACAAATAGCGGTTCATCTGCGGCCATATGGGGATTTAATAATAACGGTGGCGTAGGTATTTATGGAGTAACATTTTTAGGTACGGGAGCCGCAATAAAAGGAGCGAACACAACAAACGGAGGAACTGCGATAGAAGGAGAATTACTTAATTCTCCAACAAGCGGCAGTCTTGCCGTATTTAAAGTTGATGGAACAAACATGGCCAGGATTAACCATAATGGTAAAGGATTTTTTAACGGAGGAACTCAAAACAGCGGTGCAGACGTAGCTGAAGCATTTGAAGTGGAAGGAAACCACAACAGTTATGAACCGGGAGATGTACTAATCATTTCTCAATCATCTGATAGAAAGGTTGAGAAATCTAATGCTGCTTATTCTACATTGGTAGCGGGAGTCTATGCTACGAAGCCTGGCGTTCTACTTACTGAAGAAAACATTGATGCCGATCTTGCCAGTCAGGTTCCTATGGGAGTTATCGGTGTTATTCCAACCAAAGTTTGTTTACAAGGTGGTGCAATAAAAAGAGGAGATATGTTGGTTACTTCTTCCATTGGTGGTGTTGCGATGAAAGCCGATCCTGATAAAGTAAAAGTAGGCCAGGTGCTGGGTAAGGCTTTAGAAGATTATTCAGCTGATGGCATCGGAAAAATTAAAGTACTTGTAAGCGTTAAATAAATAATCTTAATTCAATCAATATGAAAAATAAAAATCTTAAGATCTGTTTTACAATAATAATGTCATTCACTATATGCTCATTAAAAGCACAGTCGATTCAACAAAAGTTTCAAAAAGATATGGAAGCCAGAAAAAAAAATGTGAATACGGTTGTTTCCAAGGCAAAGGAACAACAGGCGCAACAACAGGCAGAAAGAAAAAGCGAAGTTAGTATGCCACAAAGCACTCCTTTAGAACCCAATATTCAAACTGTTCCGGTACCACAGAAAAAGAATGAAATAAAACCGCAAAGTCGGCAAGACATTAAAAAACCGGTAACTACTCAACAGGTACCTACAAAAACTTCGCAATATTAAATCAGTTTTGAAAACAAAACCGACAAGCAAGCAATCCAAAATTATTTATCCCAAATAGCTTTTATCGTCAGCAGCTGAGAAATTTCCGGTATTTTTTTACATATTTACTGAAAATTGAAAACCGTGAAATTTAAACCCCACCTGACGGTATTTCTTCTTTTAATTACATCACAGTTATTCTCACAGAATCTTACACAAACGATAAAAGGAATTGTAGTAGATAAAGATAGTCGCCGCCCCCTGGAAGCCGCCACTATTTCCATTGCTGATGATAGTGTGCAGCAAACCGTGATCAGTAAATCCGACGGCAGTTTTACTTTATTACATGTTCCTGTCGGACGCAGACGAATACAATGTAGCTTTATCGGCTATGAAAATTATATCACCGATAATGTTATCCTGATTAGTGCAAGGGAGCTTGAGCTGGTTATAGAAATGGAACAACTTTATCGCCAGGAGGAAGCGGTAATATTGAAAGCAAAACGGAATCCAAAACTTCCCGTCAACAAGTTATCTGTTGTCAGTGCAAGATCCTTTGGCGCCGAAGAAACCAATCGTTATGCGGCGAGTGTCAACGATCCCAGCCGTATGGCCATGAGTTTTCCGGGTGTACAGCCGGTAAGAGATGCACGAAGCGATATCATCATAAGAGGTAATTCAGCAGCAGGGATGTTGTGGCGTCTCGAAGGAATTGATATTCCCAATCCTAACCATTTTGCACGCAAAGGTTCCAGTGGTGGCGGTATTACTATTTTCAGCAGCAACATGCTCGATAACTCAGATTTTTCTTCCGGTGCCTTTGCCGCAGAATATGGCGATGCATTATCTGGTGTATTTGATATGCGTTTCCGCAAAGGCAATAATCAGAAGAACCATTATAGTTTCGGCGCCGGATTGATTGGTATTGATTTTTCAGCAGAGGGCCCAATAGAAAAAGGAAGAAGTTCTTTTCTAGTCAACTACCGTTACTCAACTCTTGGTGTTTTAAATGCCATTGGCTTTCACCTTACAGGTGAAAGAGAAAATAACACTTTCCAGGACCTGGCATTCAACTTGAACTTTCCTTCCAAAAACAACAGATCAGTTATAAATTTCTGGGGAATCGGTGGGTTAAGCAAAGAAGATTATTCTGAGATAGAAGATCCTGCTGAATGGGATGAATATGATGACTACGCTATTTATGATTTTAGAACCAATATGGGAGCCATCGGTCTTGGTCACAGTTTACAATTAGGTAAAAAGAGTTTATTGAAAACATCACTGGCTTTCATGAATCAGAAAATAACATTTGTTGATGATACACTGAACACCCAGAAAATTCCTTATATGGTCAATGATGAGCTGTATAAAAACAGCCGTGTTTCTATCGCTTCCTATTTCAACACCCGCTTACATTCATCATTGACATGGAAGACGGGAATATTTATTACAAGAGCTAATTATGTTTTTAACCAAAGCCTCTATGATTTTGATGCGTCAGTTTTCAAAAGCAATATTATTGATGGTGACGGTAGTTCATGGCTTTTGCAACCTTATACACAGTTTAATTGGAAGCTTAGTAAAAAGTTTACAATGAATGCAGGACTACATTTCATGTACCTGGCACTCAATAAAACCAATTCAGTGGAACCGCGATTCAGTTTACAATATCGGGTAAATGCAAATCATACATTGAGCATTGCAATGGGCAAACATGGAAGAATTTTGCCACTTGGCTCTTATTTCTACAAGGCTCCGAATGGTTCTTTTCCCAATATGGATCTTGACATTATGAGATCAAACCACTACATAGCGGCATGGGATTGGTTAATGAATAAAAACTGGCGTCTCCATATTGAAGGTTATGTGCAGCAATTATCTGATATTCCCATTGTCAGTGATCTCAACCGCACTTTCTGGCTTTTGAATATGCAGGATGGTTATGCCAACGAAGCACTTGTTAGCAAAGGCAAAGGACAAAACATCGGTACTGATATCACACTGGAAAAATTTTTTTCCAAAGGATGGTTTTTACTCACAGGATTTTCTGTTTTCAATTCCACCTACGAGCCGTTGAATGGCGAATCATACAATACCCAATATAATAGTACCACAGCGGGAAACCTTACGGCGGGAAGAGAATGGAAATGGAAAAAGAATAAAACATTTACTGCCGGAGGCAAAATGATCTACAATGGAGGAATGCCTATTACACCTTTGCTTGCAGGTGCTGGTATCAATTCTAGAGATCCTGTATTAGATGAATCAAAACCTTATAGCCAGCATGTACCTGCCTATTTCAGAATGGATGTACGACTTGCCTTACGTACGGATAAAAAGAAAACCTCTTCGACGTTTTCTTTGGATATCCAAAATTTGTTAGGAATAAAAAATACTGATGCTCTCGCCTATGATTACAATCCTGACACGCATCAATGGGATTATAACAAACTTTCCGGTTTTGTTCCGGTGATCAGCTACCAGTTGAATTTTTAAAACAGACTTTGCTTATTCCAACTGATATTCATTTCTCAGAACTGCGATCAACTGCGATGCTTCAACCTCCAAATCGGTTATAAAATTTTGTGAGTATAAAAGGATCGATAAAACATAGTGAATACGAACGGACAATTCATTTAGCGTTTTTTTATCCTCGGTTATTAAAGCGGGATTTCCCATAGGTTGATTTATTTCAAAATTTTTTATATTGATCATTTCCTGGAAAACCGCACCATCAAAAACTTTTCCCTGGTAGTCAATTAAGGATTGCAATCGCAAAAGGGTTTGGTCGGTGTTTAATGCAAACTCCTTCGTGTTAAAGTAATATCGGGTGATCTTGTCTGCAATTCCCTTATCATGTACCAGGCGAAGATTACCTGAACTTTTCATCTGTTCATATCCTCTGTCATTTAGTGTTGGAAAAGGCGATAACCGAAGACCCATCCGTACTAAATAATAAATACGCTGCTGCTCGAATTGGCTTCTGTTTTTTTTATTCAACAATGTAACTACAGAATCATACATTACTACAGCCTCTTTCCTGACCCTGTTATTAAATAAAAGTTCGGTAGTGTCACGCTTTAGATCTTCTATCATTGAACGGATGTATTCCTTTTCTCTTTTTCGCTCAACAATATGTTCTCTCCAGTTTTCGGCAAGAAACCCGGCAAATACAGCAAGGAATAGCATCAGAAATTCAAAAAAATAATGTTGCCATTTTTTTCTTTCTGTATGTGAATGGTGGTGTACTTCCATAAAAATTTATTCAAGATGATATTCTTCTTTTAGTATCGCCAATAAATTATTTGCCTGTTGCAAAAGCAATTTAAAATCCCGTCGGCTCGCTTTATTTATCGCTTTTATTCCATAAACCCTGTAATTCCATTCATAAAGTTCACGTCTGGTATATGGTTGCAAAGAAGGATTACCCTCCGGTGGGCCGATCACAGCGACATTTTCATCGAGCATAGGATCAAAAACAAGTGCATCAAATATCTTTGTAGCCGCATCTCTGTAATGTTCGATCAATCCTTCCTCTACAGTCCACTGCCCCAGCATGTTCCTTACGTTTACATCATATTTTGAAATACTGTCAACAACGGCACGTTTTCGGATCAACCGAAAAGCCCCCGAGTTTTTCAATTGTTGAATAGTGCCGTCATTAGGCACAAACCGATAGGGAAGAGTTCGGGCTATGTTGATTGCATAAAAATATATCTGCTTTGTAAAATATTTTGAAGAATCATTGTTCATCAAATAAGAAAGCGAATCAAGAGCATATTCTTTTTTAGTTCGTGCTTTAATGATCCTGTCAAGATTTGCGGTATCGGCTTTGATATCATTAAATAAAGATTGCACAAATTGTTTTTCCCGTTGATGTTCAACAAAATGCTCTCGTTGGTTCTCTACAAAAAAACCAAGTGTAACCGCAAGGAATAACATTAAAAACTCCCATAGGTAATGCGTCCATTTTTTTCTTGGCGTATGTGTATGTTGATGAACTTCCATAACAATTATTTATGGCGATACTCTTTTTCGATGTAAACTTTTATATAGCCCGCCTTTTCTTTTAATAATTCGATCCTTCCTGCCAAAGCAAGATTTAGTGTTTTAATTCGATCTATTTCTATAAGGCATTGGTTGATGATATCGGGATCTATTTTGCGCAGATATAATGATTCAGGCACATTTATCACTGAATTAGTACTGTCCAACACTTTGAAAAAATCTTCTGCATTTATTAATGGCATATATGTCTGTCGTAACGTTCTTCTATGAATTAAACCCTCCTGAGTGATATATTGAATGATCTCGGCAGCGCGATAATAACTAACCATACTATCTGAAACATTTTTATTTTTTATTAACCGCATACCTCCTGCATTGCGCAGTTGCACAATTGTTCTGTCGTTGGGAAATAAAAGACCAGCCGAACTGCGGGTTATGCTCCTTAGGTACATGTAGATCTGATTGGCTGGTTGTTTAATGGTAATACGCAACAATAGCTTTTCCAATGAATCTGCCTCTTTCGATTGTTGCCGTAAATAATTTATGTTAGATTGAAGATCATGCTCATCAGATGTCAGGTCTTCATAAAATGATTGTATATACTGTTTCTCACGTTTATTTTCAATGAAATGCTCTCTTTGGTTTTCGACAAAAAAGCCAAGCGTAACTGCAAGAAACAACATAAAAAATTCCCAGAAATAATGCGTCCATTTTTTTCTTTCGGTGTGGGTGTGAGCATGTACTTCCATAAATGATCTTTAGTTTAAATGGTATTCTTTCTTTATCGTGTTCAGTACATTAATCGCTTTTTCGAGCAGCTCCGTTGAAAATCTTATGTACCCTATATTACTTGCTTTGACAGCAACTAAGTTCCCGATAAACCCGTTTAAATCGTCTTTTGTGTATGGCAAGAGCGCAGGGTTACCTTCTGGTCGCAGGATCCGGTCATCATTAGCTACCATTTTATCATAGATTCGACCATCGAAAATTTTAAGGCGCCAGGGTTTTAAGTCCTGGAAGTTTCGGTCTTCCCTTTCCTGTACATTTTCAAGACGTCTTATACTGCTGTAATACAGCGTGATGCTGTCAGAAACAATTTTATTCCTGATCAAACGTAAGCTGCCGGAATTTTTCAGTTGTTGAATTGTGCGGTCATTATAAATAAATTGAAGACTTCCAAATCTTGAAGTTATCGAAGAATAATAATATAACGTAGACAGATTAGATGAATTTTGGGGTTCATTCAATAATAAAAAAAGAGAATCAAGGATTACAATTCGTTTTTTTCGCAACTGAATTATTCTGTTCAAAGCAGCAGTATCCAGTTTCAAATCTTCTACCATTGAAAGGGCATATTGTTTTTCTCTGTCCGCTTCTATCTTATGTTCAAGCGCATACTCTGCCAAAAATCCGCAGAACACAGCAAGGAAAAGCATAAAGAATTCCCAGATATAATGTGTCCATTTTTTACGCGGTGAATGTGTATGTTGATGCACTTCCATAAATGATCATTATTTTAAATGATATTCTTTTTCAATTGTCTCCAGCAGATTAACTGCATTATCGTACAGTGCAATTGAAAACCTTATGTATGCTACATTAGAGGTTTTAATAGAATGCAGACCCGAAATGAAAGCATTCAGATCTTCTTTTGTGTATTGTAATAATGCAGGATTATCCGGTGGCCGGTGAATCCTATCCTCTTCATCCATCATTTTATCGTAAATACGACCATCAAAAATCTTATAAGAGTAAAGGATATTATCGCGTATATATTCCCATTCTCTTTCCTCTATCATTTTAAGACGTTGCACAGAATTGTAATAGTAAATAATGCTGTCCGAGACAACCAGTTTCCGGATCAATCGTAGGCCACCGGAGTTTTTTAATTGCTGAATGGTCCGGTCATTATTAATAAACGCGATGGTTGCAATTCTTCTGGACATCCGGGAACAATAATAAAGGGCAGACAGATAAGCCGTATTAACGGGTTCATTCAATAGTAATGAAATTGAATCAAGAGTTTTAATACGAATAGTTCTTCGCTGGATTATCCGGTTTAAAGCAGCCGTATCCGATTTCAAGTCTTCTACCATCGATCTCATAAACTCTTTTTCCCGCCTGTGCTCAACAAAATGTTCTCTTTGATTCTCCACAAAAAAACCAAGCGTTACTGCCAGGAACAGCATAAAGAATTCCCAGAAATAATGCGTCCATTTTTTTCTTGGAGTTTGTGTATGATGATGGACTTCCATATCAGTTGATTTTTCTTAGTTGTGCCTGGATATAGCTTTAGTCCAGCTTATATATATTTTTAAGAAATTCCATTATTCTTATAGCACTGTTTTTTAAATCAGTCTGATTGACGATGATTTGGCGGTTTACGATACGGAAACGATTTGCCCAGTAACAAAGGCGATTGATGGTTTCAGGGTTATCCGAAAACAATTTCAAATTTCCTTGGGGTCTTACAATGCCGCTGGTATCTGCCATGGAATAAAAAATGGCAGCATCCAGTATGTACGAGGAAATTTCTCTGAACCTGGTGAGAATCTCTTCACGGGCCAGTTCAAAGTGTTGCATATCCTTTACGAGTTGATCGTATTTCATAATTTGGTCGGAAGCAGCCTGGTTTCGTATAAGACGCATGCCACCCGAGTTTTTTAATTGTTGAATCGTCCGATCACTATAAAGAAAGAGATTTCCTCTCCCCACCCGCTCGGCACAGACATAAATTGAATCAACATGCTTATTTCTTTCGGGACTCAAAAGAAGGATAACCAGGGAATCAGCTCTCTTCTGGCTGATTGTCCTGAACCGGATTTGACGATTGTAATTACTGGTATCGGATTTCAAATCCTCAATAAAAGATTTTATATATTGGATTTCTCTTCTATGTTCTATATAGTGCTCTCGCTGGTTCTCTGCAAGAAAACCACAGAACACAGCAAGGAACAACATAAGAAACTCCCAGAAATAATGTGTCCATTTTTTTCTTGCTGTCTGAGAGTGATGATGAACTTCCATGATCCCTGTATTTTCCCAAATAGATTTACTAATCTAACATTTTATTTCCTTATCAACCGGAGCTTGTTTATTCACGCCACTTTCTTAACTTGTAAATCACTTACTCACCCATTATTCATTCCCTCTGAATTTTTTTCTTTATTTACTGTAAAATAATTTTTATGAAAAAAAGATCACTGCTTATCATCTTTATTTTTCTTTCAACATTGATTTTTGCACAAACCAAAACAAACTGGAGTCCCGAACAATGCCTGAAGATGAAAAACATTTCCGGCGTTGCCCCATCGCCTGATGGCAGCAAAGTTTTATATACGGTTCGTGAAGCGGTTATGACAGATGACCGCAGCGAGTATGTGAACCAGGTTTTTCTTTGCAATGCCGATGGTAGCAATACAATTCAGTTAACCAAAGGCGATAAAAATTCTGCAAATCCAAAATGGAGCCCCGATGGTAAATGGATCGCTTTTACCTCTTCAAGAGAAGGAAAAAATAATTTGTATGTACTTCCTGTTGGCGGTGGAGAAGCAGAAAAAGTAACCGATGTAAAATCCGGGGTAGGGAGCTACGACTGGAGCCATGATGGTAGCATGATCGCATTTGTGATGACCGATGCAGCAGCCGATAAAGAAGAAAAAAATAAAAAAGCAAAGAACGACTGGTACTTTATGGATGAGGAAGTAAAACAAAACCGTCTTTTCGTGTTATGGTTAGACAAAAAAGATACTGCAGGTAAAAGAATACAAAAACAAATCACCAAAGAAAATTATAATGTCAATGCATTTGACTGGAGCCCCGACGGAAAAAGTATTGCATTCAGTCATGGTAAAACCCCAGAAGTAAATGATAATGTTTACAGCGATATTTCTTTAATAGAGATCGAAAGTGGAAAAATTACATCAATTGCGAAAACCGGCGCTGGCGAATCAAACCCTTTATTTAGCCCCGATGGTAAGCAGATCGCTTATTTTTCAACAGAAGACCCCGTTGACTGGTCAGGCCCCCGTCATGCAAAAATTTATTCTGTTGCAGATGGAAAAACATGGAAATTAAAAGCAACCCCGGATGAAAACGGTGGCATCGTCGGTTGGACAGCAGATGGAAAAAATATTTTATGGGCCGAAGCAAATAAAACACTTAACAGCATTTATGTACTGAGTGTCGATGGTAAATCCATTACTGAATGGAATAAAGGATCAACGGATGTACTTGGCGCCGCTTCAATAAATTCAACAGGCACCTATATGGCTTTCATATTACAAAACCCATCAAAACTTCCGGAAGCATATATTAGTTCATTAAATAATTATTCGCCTGTAAAGATCACAAATGTCAATGCGGACAATGCGAACAAGCCTTTACCGAAAACAGAAGTGATAAAATGGAAGGGAGCAGACGGAAAAGAGATCGAGGGCCTTCTTACTTACCCCATCAACTACAAACCAGGAACAAAAGTGCCTTTTATATTAAATGTACATGGTGGACCTGCCGGTGTATTTCAGCAAACATGTGTTGCTGGCAATTCGGGTACTTATCCAATTGCTGCATTTGCAGAAATGGGTTATGCTGTGCTTCGTCCCAATCCAAGAGGTTCTTCCGGCTATGGTGCAGAATTCAGAATGGCTAATCGTTCTGATTGGGGCGGAAAAGACTTCATTGACCTCATGGCTGGTGTTGACGAGGTAATTAAAATGGGTGTTGCTGATGAAAATAAAATGGGAGTGATGGGTTGGAGCTATGGTGGCTTTATGAGTAGCTGGATCGTTGGACATACTGATCGTTTCAAAGCAGCATCAATTGGTGCACCGGTTGTTGACCTCGGTTTTCAAAATCTTACTGATGATATCGAAGGATTTCTTCCCTCTTATTTCAAAACAGATCCATGGAATGACTGGAGCTTGTATGATGCGCATTCACCATTGCGTTTCGTACAGAATGTAAAAACGCCTGTCATGTTACAGCATTGCGAAGGCGATCAACGTGTGCCGATCAGCAATGGGATTATGTTTTACAATGCACTTCGTCGTCGCAGTGTACCTGTTCGTATGTTGGCAATGCCACGCCAGGGTCATGGACCGGTGGAACCAACAATGGTTTTAAAAACCATGCAGACAAATGTGGAGTGGTTTGAAAAACATATTGGCAATAAGAAAAGCTTTTAAATTGTAGTTATTATTATGTAACAAGCTTTTGAATTCCTATTTAGCTTTTGTTGTGTCACTCACTTCAACAGTTTGCAATTCTATTGAACAGGATTTGTGCGTTTTCTAAGAGGTTGAGGATTGCCTTAGTCTTTTCTCAATACCCATCACCAAAACCAACTGTATGATAACCGAACCAATTATTACCTCTACCCAGGCAACTCCCACAAGTCAGCAGGAAAGGATCACGTTTCTTGATAGCCTTCGTGGTATTGCAATACTCGGTATATTATTAATGAATATCCCGGGATTTGGATTTCCTGAAAACAGGTCGTCCGATCCATCTATATTTAATGAAACAGGCATTAATTATAAAACATGGTATATTATTGAATGGGCTTTTGCGGGAACACAACGTGCCTTGTTCTCTATGTTATTTGGTGCAGGCATTCTCCTTTTCATTTCACGACTCGAAAAAAGAATGAATGGAATGGAGCCAGCCATCTATTTTTTCCGTAGGCAAATGTGGTTGTTGGCTTTTGGCTTATTCAATGCATTCGTACTTCTTTGGTTTTGGGACATTTTATATGCTTACGCAATTTTCGGAATGCTTCTTTTTGTTTTTCATCGCAAATCCGCCAAAACTTTGTTCATTCTCGCATTCGTTAGCCTTGGATTAATGACAGCAAGAGAAAATGTGAATTTGTATCGTAATAAAAAAGTGATCACAAAAGGTGAACTGGTTGCAAAGATCGATACTTCCCAAACAAAACTGTCGTCTAAACAGCATGAAGATTTGGCGGCATTGAACGGATTGAAAGAAGAATCAACACAGGAAAGTAAATTGAAAGAATATAATAAAGAATTAGCCGCAGTAGGCGGCAACTACGCTTCATTGTACAAAGTCCAAAGTGATAAAAGTGCGCATGTAGAGTTATATTATACTTATTACCTCGCATGGGACCTCACTTTATTCATGTTTTTAGGGATGGCGTTTTTTAAAACGGGTATATTAACAGGAAATGCATCTGCAAAAGTTTATTGGCTGCTTTGCATTGCAGGACTTGGTTTAGGCCTTTTGTTATCTTATTACAATCAGAAAGCTGTTGTTAATACACATTTCAACGGGTATGAATACGCAAAAAGTGTTTCATTCAATTTCTACCAGGTACAGCGAATGTTGCGTTCGCTTGGTTTTTTCGGATTAATAATGTTGCTGTATAAATCGGGTTGGTTTAAATGGTTGTTTGTATTATTCCGTCCCGTAGGTCAAATGGCATTTACCAATTATCTGATGCAATCATTTATAGGGGCCTTGTTCTTTTACGGAATTGGATTGAACTATTTTGGTAAGCTGGAAAGATATGAACTGTATATCTACACGGGTATTGTTTGGATTATCGAAATCATCTGGAGTCATGCCTGGCTTCGCTATTTTCGTTTTGGACCACTGGAATGGCTATGGCGAAGTTTGACCTATTGGAAAAAACAGCCATTCAAAAAAAATAATTCTACTACAGATACCATGGAAATTTCGTAACTTAACGAGACAAAAATATTTTTATGCCACGCATTAAAACAATTCTTTGCAGTGGTATTTGTTTTATATACTTCACTGCACTTACAGCACAATCAGTTCCAAAAAATAAAACACCGAGCAATGTAATTGGATACCAGCTTCACCAGCAAAAACAATGGAACTATAATCAACTCCCAAAAAACTCGATTCAATACAGGTCGGATCCAAAATATATTCCACTTGTTGATAAAAAAACTTCAACTCCTGGGCCGCATCTGTATCCCATTGCAACACCAGAAGTAAAGAAAAGTTTTTCTGCTCCATCTTCGGCTTCACATATCAACCCAAGATCTTACCTGCAAAGCAGCCGGTTTCTGAAATACGAATGGCAAAAGCCAAACCAGTGGCAAACTCCGAAATACAGAAGGATCAACTATTAAAGAAGGTCTATTTCAGAAACGACAACTTTATTCATCAACAAGCCTTCTGTCCTGAATACGTGCACAGCGAGGCAAACTGTTTCTTACATTTACGGCATGCGACAACTCGCCGCAATATTATTTGCTGACATGACCGGTTATACTGCATTGATGCAGGATAACGAGCATCTTGCCAGGCAGAAAAGAAAACGTTTCAGAGAAGTACTGGAAGCTGCTACTTTAAATCATGAAGGAAAAATTTTGCAGCATTATGGCGATGGCTCGCTGAGCATTTTCAATAGTGTTATTAATTGTGTGAACTGTGCTGTTTCTATGCAACAGCAATTACAAATGGAACCAAAGGTGGAACTGCGCATTGGCATTCATACCGGCGATGTGGTGATGGAAGATGAATCGATTTTTGGTGATGGCGTCAATCTTGCATCACGTATTGAATCGATGGCGGTGCCCGGCGGCGTTTTTATTTCAGAAAAAGTGTATGATGAAATAAAAAATCATGAAAATATAAAAACCCGTGATCTTGGTTTTTTTGAATTGAAAAATGTAAAACAACCGGTTCATCTTTTTGCGATCGCTAATGAAGGTATTGTTGTTCCATCCCGCGATGAGTTAAAAGGAAAAACAAAGCAGCCTGCTAATCGTCTTGCTGTTTTGCCTTTTGTAAATATGAGTGCCGATCCTGAAAATGAATATTTCAGTGACGGCATTACGGAAGAGTTATTAAATGCGCTTACTAAAGTAGATGGACTTCAAGTTACATCCCGTACATCTGCGTTTGCATTTAAAGGAAAGAATGATGATATAAGAGAGATCGCTATAAAATTAAATGTTGATAAGATACTGGAAGGAAGTGTTCGCAAAGCAGGTAACCGGGTTCGTATCACAGCACAGCTTATTAATGCTGCTGATGGTTATCATATCTGGAGCGAGAATTATGATCGCAACCTTACTGATATTTTTGAAGTGCAGGATGAGATCAGCAACATAATTACAAACAAGCTTAGAGAAAATTTAGTAACAGGTCACAACAAACCGAATGGCAAAAAGCCTGTCAGGAATATTGAAGCCTATACGCTTTTTTTGAAAGGTCTTCATTTCCGGAATAAAATAACTCCACCAGATATGCGTAAGGCCATTGATCTCTTTGAGCAGGCAATAAAAATTGAACCGAACTATGCAGAGGCTTATGCATATGCAGCGGGAACTTATGGTTATCTTGGGGCTACGGGACAAATAAAACAAGATATAGCATTTGACAAGGTGAATGAGTATAGCGAGAAAGCAATTGAGTTGGATGATACTTTAGCAGAAAGTCATTTAGCAAAGTCCAATGCTCAAATATTTTACAAATGGGACCCTAAAGCTGCTTATGAATCACTTCAAAAAGCATTGGAGTTAAATCCGTCTCACCCGGAAGTTAATGATCTATTTGGTTTGTACTATATACTTATCGGTAAAAAAGAAGAAGCTGTAAAAGTGCTGAGTAAGGCTGCAGAAAAAGATCCGCTATCACCACATCTTAATCATTTGCTGGCACAGTCATATATAATGACGGGGAAATATGATGAGGCCATGCAAATAGCTGACAAGTTCATTGAGATGAACCCGCAGATGCGTGTTGCCATTGAAGTAAAAGGTTGGTGTACCGGCCTAAAAGGAGATTGGGAAAAAGCGGCTGAGTATTTTAAGGAAGTTCATCGGCTTACAAATCATCCGTTGAAAGGTTTGGCTCCTTTGGGATTTGCATATGGAATGTTAGGTGAAAAAGAAAAAGTTCATGAGATCATTAAAAAGATCGAGCAAAGACAGGCTGAAGATCCCAATATACCACAGGATGGTGACCTGATGATGGTCTGGTGGTCACTGAGAGATTTTGATAAGGTCTATTATCATTTGAACAGGAGTATTGGAGGAAGATCAGGGCCATTCAATTTTATGCTTGAGCTACCGATCATGAAAGGTATTGAAGCTGATCCAAGAATTGCCAAACTTATTGAACAGGTTCATAGCAAATTCCCATCTTAAAAAATGTAAACATTTACCAGATGTATAAGCTGCTTTTAATAGTGACGATCTTTTTTATTAGTTGCGGTCAAACAGAAACAAAAACGAAGGCGATATCTTCTGTTAGTTTTGATTCAAGTTATCAACCCGCAACTTTTGCTGATGCAGGTCGCATGGAAAAAATAATGCAGGCATTTCCTGTAATTGATAAAATTTTTAAAGATTATGCTGATTCAAATCATTTACCCGGCGTTGCTTATGGATTAGTTGTTGACGGTAAATTGGTTTATAAAGGAAATATTGGTTATACAGATATTGAAAAGAAAATTCCTGTTACATCATCTTCGCTGTTTCGTATTGCTAGCATGAGTAAAAGTTTTGCGGCAATGGCAATACTCAAACTTCGCGATGAAGGAAAATTGAATCTTGATGATCCCGCATATTTCTATATTCCTGAATTAAAAAATTTAAAATACCCAACTGCTGATGCGCCGCATATAACAGTTCGTCATTTGATGTCACATGGTGCCGGTTTCCCTGAAGATAATCCATGGGGTGATCGACAGCTTGCCGATACCGATAAAGACCTGCTGGAATTTATTGGCAAACAAATTTCATTCAGCAATCCTCCCGGCATTGCCTATGAATATAGCAACCTGGGTTTTGCGTTGCTGGGAAAAATTATTACGAATGTCTCCGGTATGCGTTACCAGGATTATATCAAAAAAAATATCTGGGAACCGCTGGGAATGAAAACAACAACTTATGAATATGCCGATGTTGCTCCTGATAAATTAGCACACGGGTATCGCTGGTTAAATGAAAAATGGAATGAAGAAACATTGCTGCATGATACAAAAGATGGAAGCTGGGGTGCGATGGGTGCCATGATCTCTTCTATTGATGAATTTGCAAACTATATGGCTTTTCATCTTTCTGCATGGCCTCCAAACAACGCACCCGATAATGGCCCGATAAAAAGAAGTTCAGTAAGAGAAATGCACCATCCGTGGAGATGGAATGTATTTAATCCGAACTATAAATACCCCGATGGAAGAACCTGTGCAATTACTGCTGCGTATTGTTATGGATTAGGCTGGACGAAAGATTGTGATGGCAAAACTTATATTGCTCATAGCGGTGGCTTACCCGGATTTGGAAGTCAATGGAGAATAATGCCTGACTATGGTATCGGAATCGTATCTTTTGCAAACCGCACTTATGCACCGATGGGTTATGTAAACCTGAAAGTGCTTGACACAATTGTTAAGATCGCACAGTTACAACCTATGCAATTACCTCCATCAAAAATTCTGGAGCAAAGAAAAAATGAACTTGTAAAACTTTTACCCGATTGGAATAATGCAGAACAAAGTGGAATATTTGCAGAAAACTTTTTTCCTGATTATCCAATTGATACATTGAAAAAATATGCAAGAGATCTTTATGCAAAAGCTGGAAATATTATTTCTGTTAAAGAAGTAAAACCGGAGAACCAATTACGGGGTTCATTTATTATCGAAGGAGAGAAAACGGACATTGAGATCTATTTTACGTTATCCCCGGAAAATCCTCCATTGATACAGGAGTATCATATAAGAGAGGTCCCAAAAAAATAATCATAAGAAACCGTAACCTGACATCGGATAAAAGCATACCTTTTCGAATATATATTTTAGACAATTGAACAAGCTACTTGGCCTAACCACCTTTTTGGTCATAGTATTGGTTCTAATTGCATTCAGTAAGTCGAAAACTGTTTTGCCATCTGATATTACAACCAACTACTCCGCCGAACTTCCTGCTGCTTTAAAGAATAAAGCAATTGGCTGTGCTCCAGGTAAAAATAAATCATCAGTCAACCTTCTGGATGATACAATGATGATGGCTCATGCTAAGAAGCAATTCTTCCCCACTCCACCTGGCACAGAAGAAATTTTTCCAAATGATAATAAGCGATCAGCTGGTTTTTTGCAAAATGGAGTTCTTACAATAAACCTTGAAGCAAGAGAAGGAATGTGGTTTCCTGAAACGCATGAAGGTGAGGCTATCCGTGTTTATGCTTTTGCAGAAAAAGGAAAGCCTTTGCAATTACCCGGGCCAGTTATCCGTGTACCGGAAGGAACGATCATCAAAGCAACCATTCAAAATAAATTGGATACTGCAATGACGCTGCATGGCTTTTGCCCGAGGCCAGCAGTTGCGGGAGACAGTATCATCATTCAACCTGGTGCAACGTATGAAGCAACGTTTAAAGCTGGGCAACCCGGTACATATTTTTATAGAGCATCAGCCAGTAATGAGATCTGGTTTTTCGGTCTCATACTCCCGCATTTTACCGATAGCCAGTTATTCGGCGCATTCATCATTGACCCTGCTGATAAGAAACCGGATCCTAAAGAGAGGATCATGATGATAAGCCTGTGGAATAACAATATAAAATTCGATTCGACTATGAATGAGCAGGTTGCTATTAATGGGTTGACATGGCCATTTACAGAGCGACTAACTTATAAGCAAGGAGAAGAAGTAAACTGGAAAGTGATCAATGCAAGCAACCAGCAACACCCCATGCACCTGCATGGTTTTTATTATACTGTAAATAGCCATGGAAATTTATATAAAGATTCTGCCTCCGATAAAGAAAGTATTCATAAAGCAGTAACGGAATTATTGAACCCCGGCGAAACTATGTCTATGCAGTGGGTACCGGAAAGGCCGGGTAATTGGTTATTTCATTGCCACACCATGTTTCATATTTTGCCCGAATCATTTCTGAGAAAAGTTCCTAAGATGGAAGAAATGGATCCAAAAGACCTGCATTCCCATGTAACAAGTGGTATGGGTGGGCTTATTATGGGATTGCATGTATTGGCATCTGGTAAAAATTGGAAACTGGAAAAGTTTGATAAAATTAAAGAACGAAATCTCACACTGATAATAAAAGAAAAACCTAACTGGTGTGATTCGGCAACAGGAAACGGATTTGTTTTATTGGAAGGAGACCAAACACCAGATGAGAATGTAAGCATTCCAGGCCCATCAATTATATTGAATAAGGATGAACCTGTAGCGATAAAAGTGATCAACAAATTAAAGGAAGCTACTACTGTTCACTGGCACGGACTTGAGATAGAAAGTTATTTTGATGGTGTATCCGGTTGGGGAAATTTTAAAAAAATGTTTGCGCCGATCGTTCAACCCGGTGATTCATTCGTGGTACATATGCGACCTCCCCGTTCAGGTACTTTTATTTATCATACACACATGCACAACAAACAGTTATTTGCAGGTATGTATGGTGCATTGATAGTAAAAGACATGAAAGAAAATTATGATATTGATAAAAACAAAGTAATAATATTTGGAGAAGATAATGCGGGCGCAGTATTTGTAAATGGGAAAAAACAGCCTGATACATTGTACATTAAAAAAGGAATGAGCTATCGCTTGCGGTTGATAAATATTACTGCAGGCTGGGCAGATATAGAAACTTCGATTATGTATAACGGCAAGCCGGTAAATTGGAAGCCTCTTGCAAAAGATGGAGCAGATTTTCCTTCCTATCAACAAGTAATCAAGCCCGCCGAAAAGCAACCGGTTTCTATCGGTCAGACCCTTGATTTTGAATTAATACTCCGGGAGCCTGGCGATTATTTGTTCCAGGTAAATGATGTCTATGGTTTCTTAACAACCATAACTATGCTAATACGTGTAAAAGAGTAATATTGGCTATTTACCCATTTCTTCCAGTTGTTTTAAAAAACGCTAGAATTTTTATGAGCATTATTATTCAGTAGAATGATCGTTTTCTTTTTATCAATTTACCGTATGATCTGGGTTTTTAGCCCGGGTTAGCCTTGCCCATCCAAAACAATTGTTGAAAAAACTGCCGTCATTTCGGTTCATTGCGGTAAAATATTTCCCAGATATATACTGTGGAATATTTTTAACTTTATATCAGATCTTTCTCATCACCTAAAATCTTGCTATATGAATCTCCTTCAACGCCTCGAATACTGGGGTGAGCGGCATCACCCAAAATGGATCGACATCGTACGAATAGCATTAGGACTTTTTCTTTGTTATAAAGGCGCGGACTTTCTCAACAACATGAGTGATTTAACTGGTATGATGGCTTCCAATAAATATCCTGACTCCATTTGGTTTATCCTGGCAGGTCACTATACGGTTTTTGCTCATATCGCCGGAGGCATCTGCCTGGCACTGGGCATATTTACCCGTATGGCATGTCTTATACAGATTCCCGTATTGCTGGGCGCTGTATTTTTTGTAAGCACCAACGAAGAAATGCTCAGACCTTATTCTGAACTCTTTCTTACAATATTAGTACTGCTGTTACTTATTTATTTTTTGATTGCCGGCAATGGCCCCTGGTCAGTTAAAATACCTGAAGAAGAAAGGAAGAAAAGATCTGTAGATCGCATGGAATGAGCAGAGAACATGTGCTTTCAGAAAAATCAATCTCTTATTACTGCTTCAAGTTGTTTAATGATGGAGTTAAAGTTTCCATGTGCGTTATTATTTAAAAGAATGATGGTTTTCTTTTTATCAATATACCGGATGATCTGCGTTTTATAGCCGGGATTATCGCCATTATGTGATACGATCTTTCCTAAAGTTGAATCTGTCCTTAATGACCATCCAAAACCATAGTTAGAAAAACTTCCATCATTTAATTTCATTGGAGTAAAAGCATCCAGTAATGTTGATTGCTTAATTAATTTTTCTGTATATAATGCCTGATCCCATTTCAACAGATCGGTAGCAGTTGAACTAATTCGCCCCGGGCCTTTGCGATTGCCTAGCCAGATAGTGTAATTAGAAGAAGGAAATGAATCAGCACGAACATATTTATTTCTCTCTTCAACATATACATGCCCGATTGCAAAATTTTTTGTTGCTCTCTTTTTTTCCAATGTTCTTATATCAGTGCTTTTCATTTTTAATTTTCTAAAGATCCATTTTCGGCATAGCTCAATAAAATCTTTTCCGCTTGCTTTTTCTGCAATGCTTGCCAGCAACAGATAACCTGTATTGCTGTATTCATATTTTTCTCCAGGTTCAAATCGTTTTGGCGGCGCATATTTATTTAAATACTCAATACAATCAGGATTACCGGCCACTTTAGTTTTATCCCAATATTTATCCATGATATCCTGGTAATCGGGCAGGCCGCTTGTATGTGTAAGCAGATTCCGGATCGTAATTCCTTTATAAGGTATTTGAAGATAATTACTCACAGAATCATCATAATTCAACAGTCCTTTTTCCTTCAGCATCATAATGATCATGGCGGTGAATTGTTTGGAAACAGATGCCAGTTCAAAGATGTCTGAAGTTTGTAATGGTATTTGATTTTCAAATTCACGATAACCAAATGCTTTCTGATACATCGGTTTCCCATTTTCGGCAATTAAAACAACACCGCTAAAATCTTTTTGAGCAGCAAATAATGAGTCAAGCCTCTTTTGTTGCGAAAAAAGATTGTTTGACATAAAAAGAAGAATGAGAAAAATAATTTTCATAACTATTTATTATTTCAAATGATATTCTTTTTCCAGCAAACTAATCAATGCTGTTGCAGTCTCTTTTATCGGCAACATAAAATTTTTGTTTTGCTCCAGGTAAACGCTTGCTTCAAATTTCAGCCAGCCGGTAAATTCTTTCATCAATTTTAGGTCATCATTGATCAATAGCGGATTTAATCCGAAAACCGAATCTCTGCTGATATCGCCTCTTTCTCTATACGGCTGGGAAACATATCCATCAAAAATTCTAAAATAAAGTTCTTCAATCTTTGCAAACTCTGGCCTTGTTAGCTGGTATTCGCTCTCCATTTCCTTTAACTCCCTGCTGTACTCACTGATCTTTTTTGATACATTATTTTTCATGATACGCAGATTGCCCGAACCTTTTAATTCTTCAATGGTAGTATTACTGGATGAGAAAAAATTTATCCAGGTGCTATGAGAACTATAGTAGTACAGCATCCCGTTGCTTGCTTTCCGGGTTCCTTTTTCTGCGCTAAGCAGGCAAAACGTATCTAATCTTCCGGCAACAGTTTTTATCCTTTCAATTGTTTTAGTCAAATTATTCGTATCCTGTTTCAACTCTTCATATAAATTAGCCGCATATATTTTTGCACGTTGATGTTCCACATAATGTTCCCGTTGATTTTAAACCAGGAAGCCGGCGCTGACAGCAAGAAAGAGCATAAAGAACTCCCAGAAATAATGTGTCCATTTTTTTCTTTCAGTATGAGCATGTGAATGTACTTCCATAAATTTTATTTCAGGTGGTATTCTTCTTTTATTAATCCCATTAACCGATTAGCCACTTGTATAGCTGATTCGAGCTCGGTCATATAAACTTTTGTTCGGAGTAATTTGGAAGCAACCCGGTTTATGTATTCAGCCATCAGTTTTGGGTCATTATCGATAAACGCAGCTCCTGATTTAATTTCAATTGGAGGATCAAGTGGTTCTTTACCCGGAACAAAATATTTATTATAAAAGATCCTTGAACTAACATTGGCAATGTTTTCTCCTACCATCTCAAGACGATCTCTTACACGGTATAATGTTTCGACATGATCCCAATATTCACGGATGGCCTTGGCCACTCCTTCCTTTCTTATCAACCGCATGCCGCCGGCATTTTTTAATTGAGAAGAGGTTCCGTCTTCAAAATGGATATTAAGAAAGCGGGTTGTATTGCCTTGTAAAAAATAAATTCTATTTATATCATCAGCATTTACAACAATATGATTACCTGATTCGGTCAACGAATCAAGAAAAGATACCTGGGCCAACGCCTTACTATGGACCCTGGTGATCGTTGCTGTATCAGTTTGCAGGTCTTCCAGCAAGCTTCGCATATATTGTTTCTCCCGTTGATGTTCGATATAATGTTCACGTTGATTTTCTGCCAGGAAACCACAGAACACAGCAAGGAATAACATGATAAATTCCCAGAGGTAGTGAGTCCATTTTTTCCTTTCTGTATGGGCATGATGATGTACTTCCATAAAAATTATTTCAAGTGGTATTGTTTTGTAAGCTGGGTAATTATTTCGGTTGCTAATACCAGCGCATCATTTGCATTCTTAAGTTGTGGCCGCAGGTTTCTCGAACGGCATAATTCTGCATATTCATTAATAACCGTTTTATCAAAACTTAACAAAGGTGGGTTTGTGCGGATAAATGAATCAATAGCAGACTGGTTAAAATTTTCATACAGAGTTCTCCTTACTATAGTGTTAGCTGCGTTATTATACCTGAAGTCAAATATTTTTCCCCGTAACTTACGTACTTCCAATTGCACCGGCTGATCCACCTCTGTAAGCATTTGCATGCTTCGCATCAATTGATCGTAATTACTGATATGTTGCTCTAACGTGGTATTCGAAAAATATCGTAACGAACCTGAACTTTTCATTTGCTGAAAAGTAGCGTCGTTTGATTGAAAGCCCCGGAGGTAACCGCCGAATAAACCATACCAGTACAGTTTTCCCGAAGGGACCTTTGCAATATCATTTGTCGACAGCAATAATAAAAAAGTATCCAAATAACTGGCGGCATAAGTACCGCGATGAACAATTTGCTTTAATTCCGACGTATCTACCTGCAAGTTGGCCTTCATCGATGCGGCATAGATCTCTGCACGCCGATGTTCGATATAATGCTCCCGCTGGTTCTCCACGAAAAATCCAAGGGTAACAGCAAGGAACAACATGAGAAACTCCCAGAAATAATGCGTCCATTTTTTTCTTTCTGTATGAGCATGGTGGTGTACTTCCATTTGGTCAGTTTTATTGCAAATGATATTCTTTCATTATAAATTCCCTCATATCCTTCGCTCGTATTTTTAAATTCCCCATCCTTCTTTTGAGTCCAATATTAATACCTTTGATATTGTTTAGCGTCAGGATTAAAGCATTTACCAGTTTTGGGTCAGACGAATGTAATTTTACTGGGTCAACGGGACGTATAACTGTATTCTTGTCGTCTATTGCCTGTCCATAATCATTACCATTGAAAATTTCGGGGAAATATGGTCGCAAAGCACGCCTCCATTCAACTTGTTCTTCATAGATAAACCTTATATACTCCACTTCTTTGTAATAATCTATAATACTGTCCGAAACATTTTTGTTGGACACAAGTCGCATTCCTCCTGCATTTCTTAGTTGAATAATTGTCCTGTCATTTACACTAAACATATCACTGCGATGCATCCACCTGAGAAAATAATAAATTTCTCCTGCATGAGTATTGAGTCCCGGACCATTAAAAACAGTAATTGCAGAATCGGCCCGCGCTATAGTAAGATCACAGTATTCAATCCTGGTATTTAAAGTAACCGTATCTCTTTCGAGATCTTCAACGAAAGACCGTATATATTGATGTTCTCTATCCTTTTCGATTTTATGTTCCAATGCATATTCGGCAAGAAATCCACAGAACACGGCAAGGAATAACATAAGAAATTCCCAGAAATAATGTGTCCATTTTTTTCTTTCGGTGGGTGGGTGATGGTGAACTTCCATAAATCATTTTTTATTGAACTGCCTGTCTACAAATTCATAAGTAGCTTTATAGGCTTTCACCCAATTACCATAAAGTAAAAAACCATGAACTTCATCGGGCAATACCAATTGTTCAACATGCACTCCTTGTTTTCTAAGCGTCTCTGCCATATTAACTGATTCGCTAAAAGGAACATTTCGGTCATCATCTCCATGTATCATTAACACAGGATTTTTCCAGCCTTTAACAAAATATTCCGGTGACGATTCAAATGCCTTCTTTGCAATTGCTGGAAATTTTGCATAATCATACCAGGAAGCAAATGTTGGTATCTCGGTATTCCAGTTATGCACTCCATGAATATCTACTCCGCAGGCGAAAAGATTTGATGCTTGTGCTAATCCATGTGCAGTAAGGTAACCGCCATAAGAACCACCCCACAACGCGATCTTACTACCATCTACATCACTCCTGTTTTTTAAATACTGGCCGGCGCCAATAAGATCTTTTACTTCACTGGCACCCGCTGCCCCGTAGTTCAATGCTTCCCTGAATTCAAACCCATAGCCAATACCACTACGATAATTCAATGATAACACAACATAACCCCGGCTGGCAAAATATTCGTTAAGCGCATAGGCATTGGAATAATACTGGCTATAATGAAAACCCAAAAGCATTTGTCTTCTTGAACCTCCGTGTATAAAAATGATTGCTGGATGTTTATCACCCGGTTTATGATTGGGCGGTAAAAATAAATCGCCATACGCATTCATACCATCGGTAGCTTTTATTGTTACAAATTGCGGTTGAACTAATGTGGAAGGAAAATCATTTGGAAAAAATTCTTTGGCGATATCACTCACCGAATTATTTTTTATAACTGCAGGCCAGGCCGGTTTTGTTGCAGATGAATGAAGAATAGCAAGACCATCATTAATTATTACAGGGCTCCATTCTATTTCATTTCCCTTTGTTAGCTGCTCCGTTTTCCAATCACTGATCGATAACTTCCAAATGTGCCGACGGTTGATATCAGAGATATTTGTTGTATAATAAATAGTTTTCCGATCTTCAGAAAGAATTACATTCTCTATTTCGCCATCACCTGCAGTAAGCAACTTAGACGTGCCCGTATTCATATTTAAGGAATAGAGATGTTGCCAACCCTCTTTTTCATAGGGAAATATAAGTTGATCGGCTGCACACCACCAAAGCAAGTTTTCTTCAACAGGGATATCAGTTAAGAATACGCTTCCTTTCCCTGCAGATGCTTTCCATAGCTCTTTTGTTTTACCAGATTGAATGTCGAATGACCGTATGCTCCACGGATTACCTTCCCTCACTGGCACAAAAGGTATTATATTATTCATGTTGGGAATACGGATATAAGCGAGTTCCTTACTATCAGGTGACCACGTGGGATAAGTGTCATTATCCATACTGGTTTCAACAAAGCTCACAGTTTTTATATTTACTTTATATATTCCAATAAAAGAATGATCGCCGCGATTGCTGGTAAAAGCGATCATTGTTCCATCAGGCGACCAGCGAATTTGCGATTGCCCGCCTCTTGATTGAAAAAGTTTTTCAGGTTTAATTGAAGTATCAATTAATGAGGTCATCCATATTTGACCTGCTGATATATACGCCAGCCGTTTACCATCTGGAGAAATCTTAAAATTTGATCCTGCAATAACTTTTCTTGATCCGCTCCCATCTTTATTAATGATCCAAACATTTCTTGCTGTAGATGTTTGCAGGAAAGCAGGGTTTGCCGGTTCACCACTGCCATTGTTTGGATTTCCCCTTACAAAAACTAGTTGGTTACCATCTGGTGTAAATTCAAGACTATTGATATCAATTCCATCATCGCCACTGTACGCCGTTATTTTTTTTACATTTAAAGCTGGTGCTTCGGCAACATAAATATTGCGGGAGCCTTTATCATTAAAAACCCAGGCAATTGTTTTACCATCTTTAGAGGATGTAAGTTCAGTGGGAAAAGGAGCAGCTAAATAGTTCTCAATTGTTTGCGCTGAAACATTGTTAACGACGAGGATAAAAAAGAAAATAATTATTCTCATGCAGTTATTTTTAAGTTGATAATTCCTAATTACCTGGTAGATCTCCGGTCCTAATTCCGATAAAACAACACTAATCTTTTTTAAAATAACTGTAAAGAAATGCAGCCGCAAATCCTACAATTATATAAATGATCATCCTGATCATTCTGCCTTTGTTTTCGGGACTCATATAAAACTGATTTACCTGTAATTTAATGAAAGAAATAAATTTTTATCTAACAAACCCGGGACCTTTTAAAGTCGTTCCACTTTTTATCCCAGTATGTTTTCCATTTTCAATTACCAATTGACCATTCACCAAAACAAAATGAAACCCGGCAGAAAATTGGTGTGGTTGTTCAAAGGTTGCCTTGTCTGCTATTTCATTAAGATCAAATATCACAATATCGGCAGCCATTCCTTCTTTTAACAAACCACGGTCTTTAAATTGGAATTTTTGTGCGGCTAATGAAGTCATTCTTCTTATCATTTCTTCCAGTGAAACCAATTTTTCATCTCTTACATATTTTGCCAGCACTCTTGCATTGGTGCCATAAGCTCTTGGATGTGGCATGCCCCTTCCGTAAACAACAACGCCTCCATCTGCGCCTATCATAGCAAAAGGATATTTTATAAAATAGCGAACATCATCTTCATTCATGCTGTGATAAACCATTTGTGCGCCGCCTGCCAGCATCATATCTAAAATTGTTTCGGCTTCATCTTTCATTTTTGCTTTTCTGCCTTTCAGTTTATTTATTTCAGAAATATTTTTTCCATTGAGTGTTGTATCGGCGCTATGGAATGCAACATATGCATAACCATAATTTTTATACTTATATTTTTTTTGCATATCCAGCATTTCATCAATGATCTGCTTATGCATAGCCGCATCATTAATTCTTTTTTTCAAAGAATCCTGTCCACCTGCCAATGCCCAGTCAGGTAACCGAACACCAAGATTGGTGCTGCTTGCCGAATAGGGATACTGATCGATCGTTACATCATAGCCTTCTCTTCTCGCCGCTTCGATCAACGGCAGCGTTTCTTTGCTTCTTCCCCAATTAGCAGGACCGCTAACTTTAAAATGTGATATCTCAACAGGAATATTTGCTGACTTCCCAATATTAATTGCTTCGTTGATCGCATCCACAACTCCGTTTTCTTCATTACGGATATGCGATGCATAAACACCATTATAACTTGCAGCAGACTTTGCAAGACCGATCACCTCTTCTGTGTTGCTATACATGCCCGGTAAGTAAATTAAACCGGTTGACAATCCAACGGCGCCGTCTTTCATTGCTTGTGCTACCAATTCTTCCATTTTCTTTTGTTCATCTGCTGTTGCAAGGCGATTATCCAAACCGATTGCCTGTCTTCTTACTGTATTATGCCCAACCAATGAAGCGACATTGATAGATGTTTTCATGCTATCAATCCGCCAGAAAAATTTTTTTAGATCATCTGCTGAACCACCACAGTTTCCTGTGATCACCGTAGTGACGCCGTCATATATATAATTATCAGCGGTTGGGTTTTCAAAAATGCCGCTTTCAATATGTGCATGCACATCAATAAACCCCGGTGCAACGATCAGTCCTTTCGCATTAATGACTGTTGTTGCGGTTATGTTATTCATTTTGCCAACGTATACGATCTTCCCATCTTTAATGGCGACATCACCATAATACCAGCTATTACCCGTACCATCAATTATCTTTCCATTGGCGATAACGACATCGTATTGCTGCGCAAAAGCAAATGCGGGTAACAATAACAAAGCGAAAATGATCTTTTTCGCATGTACTTTTATTTCAGGTGATATTCGTTTCTTTGAGGTGTGAGTGTGTGCAGGTACTTCCATAAAATAGTTTTATAATTATTTCAATTTATAAATTCTCCGGAGTTCTTGTAAAAGTTTGCGATTGGTCGCAATGTAGTCATTCATCTGCAGGGTTCGGGTCGATACCAGCATCTGTTTATAAAATGAGATCATATTTGATGCTTCCCCCTTGTCAAAAGAAGAAAGATTCAATATACGTGCTTGGATTATTGTATCACTTTTGCGGTAATAGTTTATAAGTTTGATGGCCGTTTCGTTTTCATCGTGCTTTCTTAATTCATTCATCCAATTAAAATCATAATGTTTCAGCATAAATGGTTTTATGGGATTGGCAAAGAACTGGTATTCCTGCTCGTTCCTGTAACGAATATTATTGATACAAACACTAATGTCGCCAAATAGTTTTTGCAACGTTGTACTTTTGAAATACCGGAGCGAACCTGAACTTTTAAGTTGGCTGAGAATACCGTCTTTTGGTTCAAAAGAATAGGTGTTTACAAGGTACATTACGGTAGTATAAGCCGGGTAAAATTCTCTTGGCAACGAGGCTAATGAGCTGTCCTTAAGGTAACCATTCAGATAATCCATGTCTTTTTCTTTGTCGAGTCTTTGATTTATTTTATTGGCTGCCGCAATAGAGTCTGCAAATAATTCATCATATAATTCCCCTGCATATTGTTTCTCTCGTTGGTGTTCTACAAAATGTTCCCGCTGGTTCTCTGCCAGGAAACCCGCAAACACTGCGAGGAACAACATGAGAAACTCCCAGAAATAATGTGTCCATTTTTTTCTTGACGTATGTGTATGTGCATGTACTTCCATATAATGATTTATTCTAAAGGATATTCTTTTCTAAGTATTTCTAATAATTGATGGTTGATAGCTACATAAGGTAAGTATTGTGTTTGCCTTGTTCCTCTTAGCATCAGCAGGTAATAAGAGGCAATATTCTCTGCTTCTTTTCTGTTGAACTTATCAAGATCAATAATTTTGCCGGCAAGCTGTAGTTGCCTTTCCTGATTCAAGGCTTCCAGCAAGGTGAATTTTCCATCTTGTGTAAATGCCTTATACCAGCTGAAATCATAATGACGTATGGTGAAAGGGCGAAGGTTCATTTCTATAAAGCTATATTCTTTGTCATTGCGGCTTCTTACGTTAGCGATCTGTACGCCTAACCGCCCGATTGCCGACTGTAGTTCACTGTTTTTAAAATAACGGAGTTCACCTGAGTTTCTAAGCTGGTTCAGAATACCGTCATTTGGTTCAAATAATAATTGTGCAGATTGAAGAAAAGCCCATGTATAAGCCCGATAAAAATGTAAAGAAAGATTAGTAAGGCTGCTATCTTTTACATAATTGATAAAGTAAATGCCCTCTTCTTCCTTTTTATTACGGATAGCTATCTTTTGCTGCACTGCAATTGAGTCAGCATAAATTTCTTTATAAAGATTCTTCGCAAGTTGTTTTGCCCGCTGGTTCTCAACATAATGTTCTCTTTGATTCTCTACAAAGAAGCCAAGTGTTACAGCAAAGAACAACATGAGAAACTCCCAAAAATAATGAGTCCATTTTTTTCGCGGGGTATGAGTGTGTGCATGTACTTCCATAAATAATTTTTATTCAAAATGATATTTGCCTTTGTAATATTCAATCAGGTGGATCGCCTTGTTCTTTAAGTTTATGATCGAATTCTTTTGGCCATTGGTAGTTCTTAAATACATAGCCAGTTCGTTAAACCATTTATTAAGTAAAACGCGGTTGTCGGTGAACAATAACGGTCCATTTAATTTTTCACTTGTTGTATCCCTGCCCATTACAGCTGTAGTTAGTTGTACAGGAGCAATGATCTTAAATGCGGCAAGCTCATTTAATGTATTTCGAACATTATCCTGGGACTGCTGGAATACTGTGCTTTGAAAATCCAGATAACCCTTATACATGTTCTCATAAACAATAATACTATCTGCCTCCTCTTTGTCCAGCAAACGATAGCCGCCTGCATTAGCAAGTTGCCTGAGAGTACGATCTGTCAATACAAAACCCCTATTGCTTCGTGAATGTTTTATCAGGATCCCCATACATCCTGTCGCTTTCAAATTTTGTGTTACTGTATCATAACAATTGTACATTGTTTTTAATGCAGTGATCTTTTCGTCATTAAAAGCAATTAAATTGTTTAACCGGGCAGTATCGTTTTTCAAATCCTCATAAAAAGATCTGATATATTGATGTGCCCTGTTTTTTTCTATTTGATGCTCTCTGAAATTTTCTGCTAAAAATCCACAGAACACAGCGAGGAACAACATTAAAAACTCCCAGAAATAATGGGTCCATTTTTTTCGTGGCGTATGAGCATGACTGTGTACTTCCATAACCAATTAATTAAGATGGTATTCCTGTTTTATCAATTTAATTAGATCAATTGCTGCAGCTCTCATTTCTGTTTCGGCTTTCATCAACCCCATTTTTGTGTTCCGGATGTAAGAAACCATACCTGCTAGACGCAACAATATTTTAGGATCGTAAGTTAATAAAGGAGGGTTATCGGCTGGCCGTGCAATTGTGTTATCCGAATTTACAATCTCATTGAATGTTACGGGATGAAAAATTTCTGTTGCCATTTTCCTGTACTCGTCAGATTCGTTCGACTCGATGCCATTCAAATAGTCAATAAAAACAGTGCGGTTATAATACTCAATGATCGCTTTCGAAACAATCTGGTTTCTGATAAGCCTGAAACCTCCCGAACTTTTCATTTGCTGAATAGTAAAATCATGAAGGGCAGGTCTTACGCTGCGGGAGGCACGGCGGGCCAGGTAATATAAATCAGAGGCATGATATTTTATATCTTCTGTCGTTAATAATCTGATAAGTGTATCGTTCCTTTTAAGATGTCCGTCAAATTCATTAACAGTGGCGGTAAGAGAAGCAGTATCTTCATGCAGGTCTTCCAGCAGACTATGGACGTATTGTTTCTCTTTATCCTTTTCTATTTTGTGTTCAAGCTGATACTCTGCCAAAAATCCACAAAACACAGCGAGGAATAACATGAGAAATTCCCAAAAGTAATGGGACCATTTTTTTCTTGGTGTATGTGTGTGGGCATGTACTTCCATATTTGATATTTATTTTAAATGATATTCCCTTTTTATAACATCGCTCAACTGTTTAGCTTTTACTAATAACTTCTTTGATGTCACCAATTGTGCCTGATGAACCCTTTTAAAATACTGGATCCGGCCAATAAGTTCGTTTATCAGGTCAGTATTTGTTGTAAATAATTTGGGATTATTTGCAGGCTTACTGATAGTATCAGTGACTGTCATTTTATGAAACACCCTGGTGTCAAAAACTTTGCTCGCCATTTGCCTGTACTCTGATCTTATTTCGACTTCATCATCCATCTCAAACAGTGCTTGCCTGATCATCTGATCATAGGCCATAATGCTATTGGAAATATCCTTCTTGCGGATAAGACGCAAGCTCCCGGAACTCTTTAATTGCTGTATGGTGCGATCATTGGGAAATATATTGGTTGGGGGTGAAATACTCCGTCCAAAATAATAAATATCATTCCCACTCTTGTTCATTGCCGGAGGACTTAATAATGTAACCAGTGAATCGATCATTTTTATGCGTGAGGTCCTGAGTTGAATATTGGTCTCAAACATAGCCGAATCCGATTTTAGATCCTCAAGCATTGTTCTCATGTATTCTTTTTCACGTTGATGTTCTATAACATGCTCAAGCTTATACTCTGCCAAAAAACCACAGAACACAGCGAGAAATAACATTAAGAACTCCCAGAAATAATGTGTCCATTTTTTTCTTGGGGTGTGGGTGTGTGAATGTACTTCCATAGTAACTTCTATTTGAGATGATACTCCTTACGCAGGACTTTCAGCAACTCAGTATTTAAATCTATATAATTAGTATAATGAATCAACCTTGTGGAGGCCACCCCGGCTCTGCCATAAAATCCTAAAGCGTTAATTGTGATTTGTCTGTCAAGTTTCTCCACTGTCTTAAAATGAAATGGAATTTCTTCATTCGATAGTTCATATTCGGCTGCGGCTTTAATAACTGATATGTCATAGTCCCGACTTAATTGCATGTCAAAATCGTAGTCATAGTGCCGGACAATAAGAGGATTTATATACTCAATTCTGACGGCGGACTCCAGGGCCTGCCTGTCATTTATATTATGAATGGCTACTGATAGATCGCCGATCAGCTTTTGTAAATCATTGCTTTTGAAATAACGTAAAGAACCAGAGTTTTTTAATTGGTCAAGCACTACTGTCCTGGGTTCAAAAAGTGAAGGTGTGCGGAAATTTATTCCATACAAAAAATTCAGTACAAAAGTTTTTGAAACATGTGAAAGGCTACTATCTTTAAAATATTTCATCAGGTATATCAGCGCCTTTTCCTGTTTGATTCTGCTTTTAACCTTTGTAGCCACATTAACAGAATCGCCTTTAAGTTCTTCGTAAAAACTTTTTGCTAGCTCACCTGCCCTGTCTTTTTCTATCTTATGCTCCAGCTGATACTCTGCAAGGAATCCGCAGAATACAGCAAGAAACAACATAAGGAACTCCCAGATATAATGTGCCCATTTTTTTCTTGGAGTATGGGCATGTGCATGTACGTCCATATTTAATTTATTGCAGGTGGTATTCTTTTTCGATCAGAACAATTAATGTTTCCGCTGATTGTTTCAGCTCGTTTAATGTTTGCACCTGGTATAATCTATTTCCTTTTGCAATTACTATTTTCATGTCCAGGTCATTTATGTGTTGATCGTCTTCCGACATAAGTTCAGGGTTCGTATCTAATTTGTTTATCTCCATGGTTTGTTTACTGGGAAGCATTTGGTTAATAACCCGGGCAGAAAAAATTTTACTTATTTCGCTATGATATTCTACCAGCTCCGATTCTTCAAGATCCTGGAGTCGTTGTAGATCCCGCATCAAATTCCAGTAATGCTCAATACTGTCTACCACATTGACTTTTTTTATCAACCGCAATCCTCCTGCATTTTTTAATTGCTGTACGGTGCCATCATTCGGATTAAAATATGAACGTAAACTAAGCTCCCCGCCAATATTGTATATACTGCCACTGGTGTTTTTGAAATCTTTTTTTTCAAAAAGTGTAAGCAGCGAATCAGCCAGATCAATTTTCATGAATTTTAATTTGATCGCTGCATTTATGCCTCTAATATCAGCCTGTAAATCTCTTACCATCGATTTCATATAATCTTTTTCCCGGTGCTGTTCAATAGTTTGCTCTAATTGATACTCTGCCAAAAATCCACAGAACACAGCGAGAAACAACATCAGGAATTCCCAGAAATAATGTGCCCATTTTTTTCTTGGGGTATGGGCATGTGCATGTACTTCCATGTTGGCTTATAAATTTTTATTTAGCTGAAAGTTTTCGCGGATGGATAGAAGACAATGGGTGGCGTTACTTTTCAGTTCATGGGAAAAGATAATTATTTTTTTCGAGGATGGACTTTCCTTTTGCTAGTTTATTCAAACGGATAAGCTCATTCTATTTTTTTCAATTCCCCCTTTTGGCCCATATTTAAGAACCATACTTTTGTTACTTTTCCGCTGCTATCTGTTTCAAATTCTATTTGCCTGTCCGTACCGTCTCCGTAAAAGAATTTTGTAGAAGACTCAGGCTTCAGTTCAATATCCGGTGTGCCGGTACGATGACGATAAAGCTTTCCATCTTTTTTTATGAACTGCATGGTAAGACCTGCATTATATTTTCCAACATATTTGGCAAGTATTGCTGTATCAATTTTTACTTCTTTATGCTCATAAGGCATCACTAGTTCTTCATCATTAAGAATGGATTCAACAGCCGCACGGAAAAAAGGAAGATTCGATTCATTGTTTGAAAGTATAATGATCGTTTCATCCATATCGGTTCTTCGCACAAGTAAGGTTCTGTATCCAGGCCAGCCTCCCCCATGTGAAATGACTTTCCCTTTTTCCGACTTTGGCTGTACGTTTACACCAAAACCATAAAATGAATTTGAATCAGCAAGAGAAGTTTGCACTAATGGCGAAAGCATTTCATCTAGCGAAGTTTTACTTACCAATTTATTTGAATACAAGGCCCTGTCCCATTTAAATAAATCGCCGATTGTAGAATTCACACATCCATCACCTACAATTCCATCGAGATAGTAAACCATATCAAATGCAGGCAGTTCGTCTGGTAACAAGTATCGCTTTAAACTGTCTGAATACACAAAACCCAAAGCATAGTTATCAGGGAATTTCTTTGTAGTACGGCGACTGTTATATATAAATGTATGTTTCATCCCTAATGGCTGAAAAATATTCTTTGCCATAAACTCAATATAGCTCATTCCTGATACTTTTTCAATGATCGAAGCAAGTAGCGCATATCCTGTATTGCTGTACTTCCATTTGCTGCCTGGCTTGAAAAATAAAGTATCCTTCCGCTGGGATAACATGTCAACAATGTCTTTATTAAAAGCGATCTTCTTCCGGTCCCAGTTCTTTTCAAACTGGTCTTCATAGGATGGAATGCCAGATGTATGCGTTAATAGATTTCTTATCGTTATATTATCATAAGGCAATTGCGGGAAATATTTCTTGATATTATCCTCATAACTTAATAGTCCTTTTTCTTTCAGGATCATAATGCCCATGGCCGTAAATTGTTTGGAGACGGATGCGAGTTCAAAAACAGAACTGTCATTCAGCATTCGTTTTGTATTATAATCAGCGTACCCCAACGCTTGCTGGTAAATGGGTTTGCCTTTTTCAGCGACTAGAATATTTCCATTGAACTGAAAATATTTGTTTTGCCCGGTCATATATTCCTGCAAGAGCTTAGCATGATCTTTTTGTGCTGTGGCAAATACAGGGACAAAAAGCATTAGTAGGATCTTTTTCATAATTATTTTTATTCAAGATGATATTCTTTCTGCAAATATTCCATTAACTCAGCTCCCGCAATTTTTAATTCTTCATCAACTCCAAGTATTCCTTTTTTCGTGCCATGCATATATACCGAAAAAACGGAGAGTTCCTGTAATAATTCAATATCAGTAGTACGCAATGGAGGATTTTCCGTTGTTCTATTGATTTCTGAATTATATCCTTCCATCTTTAAAAACACAGCAGGATCAAAAATTTTTGCAGCTATTTTTTTGTATTCATTAAATTCGGTTTCATTAACAGATTCCAATAATCTTATCAATGGGAACTTCTCATAATAGGCCATAATTTTATTGGAAGTGTTTATGTTCCTGATCAGCCGGAAACTGCCAGAGTTCTTTAGTTGTTCAAAGGTCCGGTTGTTGGTTGATAATGGATTTAACCGCGGCGCAATTCTTGCCAGGTAATATAACTTACCTGTATTGCCACCAATTAACGAAGGAGTATCTAAAATAGTGATCACACTGTCCATCCTTGAAATGCCCGTTTGTACATGTAAAATATGTTGAGTCAAAGTTTCCTGATCGCTTTTCAGATCAGCGATAAGTGATTTTATGTATTGCTTCTCCCGCTGATGTTCGATCGTGTGTTCCAGTTGATATTCCGCTAAAAATCCACAGAACACGGCAAGGAATAACATGAGAAACTCCCAGAAATAATGTGTCCATTTTTTTCTTGGAGTATGAGTGTGGGCATGTACTTCCATAAATATATTATTGAAGGTGGTATTCTTTTTTCAACAGTTCGATTAAACTGATTGCTTTTGTTTTGAGGTCATGGAAATTTCTGTCCATCCGAACAGTGGCTTCATTATACTCCGAAAGCCGGTTGAATAAATGTTCAAATGCCACGGGATCGTTTGTGATCCAGTAATTATTATGAATAATAAGGTTCCTCGTCTTAGCCCATGAAGTCGTTCCTGCTTCTTTATACATTTTATTTATACTCCACACTTTGAGAACTTCTTCGATATATCTGTCCTGGCCTCTGGACATAGATGTAACTTCAAGATCAAGGTCTTTCACATCTTCATCATAGTTGATGATCCCCTTAGCAGCTGTTTTATTTAATATAAGTCGCATTCCACCTGCATTTTTTAACTGCTGAATGGTCCGGTCAGATTGATAAAAATCAGGGTAACCGCCACGAAACGACAAAATAAATTTTTGTGTCCAGTCTTCAGAGAATGTTTTAATACCGTCATTAAACCCCCGGATCGTAAAATCAAATCTTCTTTCCATGTCATCAAAGCCTGTAATTACTAATGACAAATTTGCTGTATCAGTCTGAAGATCCTCGATCATTGAAATGATATAATCTTTTTCACGGTGTCTTTCCACAATCTTTTCCCGCTTATTTTCTGCCAGGAATCCGCAAAATACAGCAAGGAATAACATGAGAAATTCCCAGAGGTAATGTGTCCATTTTTTTCTCGGCGTATGAGCATGTGTATGTACTTCCATAAATATTTATTTCAGGTGGTATTCTTCTTTTAAAAATGAAATCATAGTTTTTGCTTTATCGTTCAGCAATGCAAGCCTTCCTTCAATAATGAAATTGCTACCTTTTAGCTGATGAACATAATAGGCAAGGTCTTGTTGAATAGCTGGGTCATATGACCGTAGGGGTGGATTGTTAGCAGGTCTGTTTACTCCATCAATTGTTACCATTTTGTCAAAAACAAACGGATCAAACATACGGGATAATAATGGACCTGCATCTCTTCTTTCAGTACGATCATCTTCCTGGTTGGCCATTATGGTCTCTACCAGTTTTTGATATGACATCATACTGTCTGCCGCCTGTTCATTTCTTATCAATCGTAATGAACCTGAATTTTTTAATTGTGTAATTGTCCTGTCATTACTACGAAACCACAGTGTCCTGATCAACGTTCTTCCAAAAAAATAAAGGTCATTTTCGTGTCCTTTAATTTGCTGACTGCTTAATAAAAGCATTAACGAGTCCATCCTTTCCATCTTTTGTGTACGAAAAACCAGGATCTGCCTGATAGCAGCGGTATCTGTTTTTAAATCTTCAATAAAAGATTTGATAAACTGTTTCTCCCTGTTGTGTTCAATAATATGTTCCAACTGGTACTCTGCCAGGAATCCACAAAATACAGCGAAGAATAACATTAAAAATTCCCAGAGATAATGACTCCATTTTTTTCTTTCCGTATGAGTGTGGGCATGTACTTCCATGGATTTTTATTTCAGGTGGTATTCTTTTTTAATCAGTTCAATTAGCTCTTGCCCTTTTTTTACAGCAGGCTTTAGCAATGGAATTAATTGTTGTTGGGAATCCGAATAGATGCCCGTCAGGTTAATGAGCTCCTGATCTGACTCAGGCGAACGACTGAGAACAACCTGGTTTCTGTTAATCAAGGAATCTCCGATCGCTTCCATATCCTGCACTTTGAAATGTTTAGTTACATAAGGAGCGATTAATTCAATAAAATAATTTTCAGTTCCTTCACGTTGGCGGGTGGCTCTTGGTAACAGGATCTCATAATATTTTTGAAGCGCTGTAGTAAGTTCATCACTATGTATATAACGAAGACTGCCAGACGCTTTCATTTGATCGTAAGTAGCTGTTGTTACCTGTACATCATATAAATGAAGCAGGGGCATAAAGGCTGACACTACTTCATAGTCAGTAGCCCTTACCGGCCCAGTCATAATCTTTACAAGGCTGCCTTGTTTTTTTCCTGCTTCTTCAAGGTTTTTTAGCCTTCTTTGATAAAAAGCTGAATCTTCACGAAGATCGGATAGCAATCTTCGGGCAAATTTTTTCTCCCTTTGTTTTTCCGTATAATGCTCTCGCTGATTCTCTGCCAAAAATCCACAGAACACAGCCAGGAACAACATTAAGAATTCCCAGAAATAATGAGTCCATTTTTTTCTTGATGTATGCGTATGTGCATGTACTTCCATAAAATATTTATTTCAGATGATACTCCTCAATAAGGTCTTTAATGATTTCCCGGGCTTTTGCTTTGGCATTCGGATAAGATTTTTCAGTATAACTTTTTAACCGTTCACGGCGATCGCTAAGATAATTCAGGAATTGTGGCAAATATTTTACAGCCCCTTCTTGCAAGGGTAATTGCCTTTTCATTAAAGAATCGATCAATGCCGATGAAATATGCCCCTTTACCTCTTCAGAAAAAACAATTGTAGCAAAAGCCGAATAGTATTTGTCGTCGAGAATCTGATTACGTGTCTCCCTTAGCTTTTCGCGAAGCACGTCATCATTTTCACCTTGTCCAGATATATTATTCTGCAGCGCATAATACTTGTTGATCTGATTTACAAGTTCTTTGTTTTTAAAATAACGGAGATTGCCGGATTGGACAAGCTGGTTAAGTGTTGAACTATTCCAGTCAATGGGATAGTAGAATGATGTGAGGCGAGAATAGTAATAGAATTTTCCTGGTACACTTGAGTTGTCAAGAGTGCTTGAATTAGTTGATACGATACTATCAATAGCAGAAATAAGAAAATTAAGGTGGCCAATTCCACTTTGTAATTCAACAGTGTCTTCTTTCAAATCATTAAGCAGACTTTTAGCATATTCTTTTGCCCGATGTGCTTCCACAAGATGCTCTCTTTCATTTTCTGCTAAAAATCCGCAAAATACCGCGAGGAATAACATTAAAAACTCCCAGAAATAGTGGGTCCATTTTTTTCGTGGCGTATGAGTATGTGCATGCACTTCCATAAAAATTTATTTCTCCAAAGGAGTTCCTTCGGACAAGCGATATTCTTTTTTTATCAGCGAATCGAGACTGCCTGCCATTTTTACGGCCAATTCTGTATTTTGTATAAACCAGGAATTCATTGTGGAAAATTTAAGCAATAGGTTGATATAGTTATCGATTTGTTTTTTATCCGTAGATAGAAAATAAGGTGGCTCCGGTAACCTGACTGCTTCGGCCTTATATTGCGCGGTCATCCAGTCTTTAAATACAATAGCTTTAAAAATGTCCGTACCTGCAGCATCCATTCTTTTCCACTGCTCCAATAAGCCCATATCCTGCATACTAATCACAAAATTTTTTACAAATCCATCATACTTTATAATATGATCAGAAACCGCTGTGTTCCTGATCAGCCGGAAATTCCCTGAATTTTTTAGTTGTTCAATGGTTCTATCTGAGTAGACTGCCTTATAGTAAAGGCTTGTCCAAACTTGTTGCTTATATATCTCCAATGCTCTATCATTCATTTCGGCGTTATTAGTTATAAGGGGAATTAATGAATCGATATGCAAATTGTATTGTTTAATTCCGTAGATCATCTGCGAAAAAAAGACTGAATCAGCCTCCAGGTCGTTCACCATACTTTTCATTAACACTTTTTCACGTTGATGTTCTACAAGATGCTCACGTTGATTCTCTGCTAAAAATCCGCAGAACACAGCCAGGAACAGCATGAGAAACTCCCAGAAATAATGTGTCCATTTTTTTCTTGGGGTATGTGAGTGGTGGTGTACTTCCATAAACTAATTATTACATTTATCTAATCCCATATTGCTCAAAAATTATTTTCAGCAATCTTGCACCACAGTCTTTTGCATTATTACCAAGAATTCTTAATCCAGCAAACTCGCCTTTCCATTCAAGTATATAAGAATAAGCAGAATTGACAGCTTTACTATCCACATTCAATAGTGGAATAGGTTTTTCTTCAGTGGCAGCAGTTATTTGAATCATATTAAAAAGATCTGTTACCCTGTTCCTGAATTGTTGGGCATCATTCATGCCTTCCTGTTTAATAGTCAGCCGGTCAACCGTTTTTTGATAGGCCATAATGCTGTCTGTAATTTTACTTTTTCGTAATAAGCGGAGGCCGCCGCTATTTTTTAGTTGTTGGATCGTGCCGTCATCAGAAACAAAATCCGTGAATCCCGTAGCCCAGTAGACTAAAGTCAATGCTGGCCCGGAATTAGTATATATATCTTTCCCGGCCAGGTATTTTAAAAGAGTATCGGCTTTTCGAAAGCACTCTGCCCATTCTTTATCAAGCTCCTCTAGTTGACTGATATCGCTTTTGACGTCGTTAACCAATGAACGGATATATTGTTTTTCCCGTTGATGCTCTATATAATGTTCACGCTGGTTCTCTGCCAAAAATCCGGCAAACACAGCCAGGAATAACATAAGAAACTCCCAGAAATAATGTGTCCATTTTTTATGCGGCGTATGAGAATGGTGGTGTACTTCCATGTGTAGTTGCGTATAGTTTTGGGTTGCTTGTAAAGTCGGTCGATCGGCAGCTTTAAAGTTAGTACTTGCATTTAATTAGGATAGATTTTTTATTCTCATTTTCTCTTGCAAACCCAACACACATTCTCCTTATTTTCGTATTCTTTTTATGCGACAATTGGCAGCAATCATGTTTGTAGATATGGCAGGGTTCACAGCCCTGATGCAGGAGAATGAGCAATTGGCAAAAGCCAAGCAAAAACACCTGAAAGAGGTGCTCGATTTCACTGTAAAGAATTATCATGGAAAAATTCTGCAGTATAATGGCGATGGTGCTTTGAGCATGTTTCCCAGTGCCATAGATGCTGTAAACTGCGCTATTGAAATTCAAAAACAATTACAGCAAGAGCCAAAGGTTGATCTGCGGATTGGTTTGCACACAGGTGACATATCTATTGAAGATGAAACAATTTATGGCGATGGCGTGAATCTTGCCTCCCGAATCGAATCGCTTGCGGTACCCGGAAGCATTTTTATTTCTGAGAAAGTGGCTGATGAGGTAAAAAATCAAAACAATATTTCACTTCGTGAGCTGGGTTACTTTGAATTGAAAAATGTAAAACTGCCCGTTCGCATTTTTGCTGTTTCAAATGAAGGTCTAATAGTGCCATCAAGAGATGAACTAAAAGGAAAAACAAAACCCCCTGCTAATCGTCTTGCCGTTTTGCCTTTTGTTAATCTTAGTGGTGACCCGGAAAATGAGTATTTCAGCGATGGTATTACAGAAGAATTATTAAACTCGCTGACAAAAGTGGAAGGATTACAAGTCACTTCCCGTACATCTGCTTTTGCATTTAAAGGTAAATTGGATGACGTTCGTGAGATTGCGGTAAAATTAAATGTAGATAAAATATTGGAAGGCAGTGTACGTAAAGCTTCCAACAGGGTTCGCATAACGGCGCAATTAATAAATGCAGCTGATGGTTATAATGTATGGAGTGAAAATTATGACCGTGATCTCACCGATATTTTCCAGGTGCAAGATGAGATCAGTAATATCATCGCCAATCGTCTTCGTGAAAATTTATCGCTAGCTGCAAAAAAAGAACATCTTGTAAAACCCTCCACTAAGAATATCAATGCATATACTCTTTACCTAAAAGGATTGCATTACTGGAATAAACTTACTCCAGCTGATACCTACAAAGCTATTGAATGTTTCGAGCAGGCAATTGACCTGGAACCAAATTATGCCCAGGCTTACGCAATGGCTGCAATTGCCTATTCAAATTTGGGAGCCACCGGGCAATTGAGACCAGCAAAAGCCTTCGGCCTTGCCAACCAGTATAGTGATAAAGCATTACAAATGGATAATACCATTGCCGAAAGCCATATTGCGAAAGCAAGAATTTATTTATTTTATGAAAAGAAATGGCAAGCCGCTTATGATGTTTTACAAAAAGCTTTACACCTAAATCCAGCAGCTATCGACACTTACCGCTTGCTGGGTTATTATTATATTGTTGTCGGTAAAAAAGATGAAGCAATAAAAATTCTTGAAAAAGCATTAGAGATCGACCCGCTTTCAACAGTTATTAATAATTATTTAGGCGAAGCTTATTCAATGGCCTGGCGTTTTGACGATGCGTATCGTATCGCAGAAAAACAATTAGAGATAAACCCGGTAATGCGCCTTGCTATTGAGGCAAAAGGATGGTGTGTCGGCATGAAAGGCGATTGGCAAAAAGCCTTGGAGTTTTTCAAAGAAGTTCATCGACTGGCCAATCACCCGTTGAAAGGAATAGCACCAATGGGATATGCTTATGGTAAACTGGGAGAAAAAGAAAAAGCATTAGAGATTATCGCCAAACTTGAACAACGACAAAGAGAGGAACCTGATACAGCAATGGATGGTGACTTGTCAATGGTTTGGTGGGCACTTGGGGATAAGGAAAAAACTTTTCAATATATAAATAACTGCATCGATAAAAATCTTAATACTATTTATTATTACCTGGAATATCCAATGATGATAGGGATAAAAGAAGATCCAAAAGTTATGGAATTACTTCTAAGGACCACTTCACTAAGAACAGCGCAGGGGTAACCCTGTATTATTCCAGGTAATATTCCTTTTTCAGGGCATCAATAACTTCATGGGCTTTAGACCTCATCGTCGCAATATCTTCTATAATTACACGGTAATTTCTTGAAGAATTATAAGCCCAGTTCTTTATTTCAAACAAAATGTTTTTATCATACGTGAATAGCGGGTAATTTTTATTTAAAAAACTATCCCGTCTTACGTTTTCTGTCATAAAATTTTTCACAGTAGAATCTCTTGTCAATGCAGGATCTTTATCAAGAAGATTGAAATAATCCTGGTAAAATACTTTTTGTACCAGGTTCCAGTTTTCTGCCTTCTCCGGCTCATATTTATTCTGCAGCATATAAATTACCCGGATCGATTCTTCATAGCTAAGAATTTTTCGCACCAGGTCAGTGTTACTCAGGTAGCGCAGAGCCCCTGAATTTTTTAATTGCTGTAGTGTCGCATCTCTTGAAATAATACTCCAGCGCCAACCAGACCAATATTCATAATAATATAATTTCCCTCCCGGAATTTTGCGAATATCATTTTCACTCAAAAGCGATGCAAGACTATCGCCTGCAGTAATAATGTGATTTAGTACCCGCTCGGCCCTGTTTAATTCTGCAATATCAAAGCTCAGATCATCTATCAATAACTTTGCATATTCTTTTGCTCTTTGCTTTTCTATATAATGTTCCCGTTGATTCTCTACAAAAAATCCAAGTGTTACAGCAAGAAATAACATAAAAAATTCCCAGAAATAATGTGTCCATTTTTTTCGTTCGGTATGAGTGTGTGCATGTACTTCCATGTTTTAATAATTTATTCCAAGTGATATTCTTTTTTGATCAGTTCCATCAGCCTTATTGCTCTTTCTTTAATTTCAAAATACCTGTCTATTTCCTGCCGAGCATAAGCTTTTTCCAGCATCATAAAGTTTAATTGCTCATTCAGATTCGTTGTCTTGATTCTTATGGTAAGAGAATCCGGGATATTGGCTATGATCGCCCCGTTTTTATTGGCAATGTATAAAGGCAAGAGGTCCGCGGCATTAAATAGTTTTTCAAACTGCCGGTTACCGACCACTGAATTCTCAATATAGAAATCATTATATAAAACTGTTACTTCACAACGCTGATCATAGGAGGAAATTGAATCAGCAACTTGTTTGTTACGCACTAATCGCATCCCCCCTGCATTTTTCAGTTGATTAATGGTAATGACATTACGGATAAACCGGGCGTCAAAATTTGTTCTTCTAATTGTTCTGAAAAGTTGGCCTGAAATTGTTTTTGCGTCAGGGTGTTCGTTAAAAAACACAAATACAGAATCAATAGCGTTGATCCTTCTAAGTTTTAATGGAACGCCGTTACCGAGTACGGTCGTATCTGCCGACAGATCACTTAACAACGATGCCATGTATTGTTTTTCCCGCTGGTGCTCTACCATATGTTCCCGCTGATTTTCTGCCAGGAATCCACAGAACACAGCAAGGAATAGCATTAGAAATTCCCAGAAATAATGTTTCCATTTTTTTCTTTCGGTGTGAGTGTGGGCATGTACTTCCATAAATAGTTTATTTCAGGTGGTATTCCTTGGTTAGCAATTCCATCAGGTTAGTTGCTTTTATTAAAAGTATTTTAGTGTTGAAAAGTCTGTATTGATTCATCAGTCTGTAAAACTGAAGATGATTATAATACTCAAATAAATCATTTTCTTTTCCGGCAGCAACATTAAATATTGATGGGGTTAATTTAAAAACAGAATCGAGGCTACTTGCACTTCTTGCCAGGAAAAAATACTTTGTGTTGAATAATTTATCCTGCAAAAAATTCAGCGTTTGATAAATGACATTCGCCTGCACTTCCTGGTCTCTCAATTCACTTTTTATCTGTGCATCATAATCGATAAGCGAATCTGCTATGGTCGTTTTTCTTATCAGCCGGAAATTACCGGCATTTTTTAGTTGTTCTATTGTCCGTTCATGGTATTCAAAATTATTATAGTCACGCATCCTTCCGGCAATCGTATATAAGTGCAATGTATTCCTGTTGGCTGCAGGCTTTTCTATTTCCATTCGGAGAGTGTCAATCCTTTTAAGAACAGATTCCCAAAACGGAATATCACTATTAAAATCGGCAGTATCCTTTTTCAGATCTTCATGAAGAGATGCTGCGAATTTTATTTCCCTTGCATGTTCCACCATATGCTCTCTTTGATTCTCTGCCAGAAATCCGCAGAACACCGCAAGGAACAACATAAGAAATTCCCAGAAATAATGTGCCCATTTTTTTCTTTCCGTATGTGTGTGTGCATGTACTTCCATAAATAAATTTTTAATGCTGGCCCAATTGTTTTTCTATCAGGTCTTCCATTTCAATACATGCAGCTTTTGCATCTCTGAATGCATCAAGGCTTCTTCTTAGTCTTTCAAGTCGTAAGGTTAGGGCAGCTCCTATATTATTTCGAAAAACAGCAGCATCATTTCCGCTAATCACATC
>DASTZB010000478.1:0-4024 GCA_035764525.1 Chitinophagaceae bacterium
AATGACTGCAGCCGCTTTGCTTAAAAAAATTAATGATCCTACCGATAAAGATATTGATACGGCAATGCAGCAAGTTCTTTGCAGATGTGGCACCTATCCACGGGTAAAAAAAGCTATTAAAACAGCAGCTAAGATGATGAAGGCTTAAAAACATTTTACTTAAATTCTTCTGATTGTTATGAAAACAGCAAATAAAATACAGCGCAGAAAATTCATCCAGCTTGCGGCAATGTCGGCAGGAGCCGCTCTTGCAGTCGGATATCTGCCTGGCATTGGTGATAGATCCAGGATAGTAAATCTCACAAAGACAGGGGCTCAGGGACTGGGATTGAACCAATATATTTTTATTGATTTTTCTGGAAAGATCACTTTGTTCAATCATCGTCCTGAGATGGGGCAGGGGACTTACCAGGCAATTCCCATGATCATTGCCGAAGAACTGGAAGTTGATATTAATAAAGTAGAGATCATGCAATCCCCGGCTGATCGCCCGAAATACGGCGACCAGATGGTAGTCGGTAGCAGAAGTATCCAGGGTCAGTTTGCGGCGATGCGAAAGATAGGAGCTGCTGCGAAGGAGATGCTCATCAAAGCCGCAGCAAATAAATGGAAAGCTCCGGAACAGGAATGTTATGCCAAAGATGCAAACGTCATTCATCGTCCTTCAGGAAATAAGTTCAGCTATGGTGAATTGGTAGAGGATGCATCAAAACTTTCCGCTCCGCAAAATCCCATACTAAAGGATCCTAAAGATTTTACAATAATTGGTCGTTCATTTCCAAGAAGAGATATTCCCGAAAAAACAAATGGCGCTGCAAAATTCGGGATTGATTTTTCTGTTCCCGGTATGTTGTATGCTTCAATTGAGAGGTCACCGGTATTTTTAGGAAAGATAGTTAGTTATAACGATGCGAAAGCAAAGGCTATTCCAGGTGTAAAACATGTATTCAAAACCAAACGTGATGTAATGGGATTCACCAGGGAAGGTGTAGCAGTTCTGGCAGATACTTATTGGGCTGCTGTCCAGGGACGAAAGGTTTTGGAGATCAAATGGGATAATGGTGACCTTGAATCCTGGTCAACACAAAAAATTAAAGACAATTATAAAAAAGCCGCTGAACAGGAGGGTGTGATATTTCAGGAGAAAGGAAATTTCAAAGAAGCATTCGCCAATGGCAAAATAAAAATTGAAGCTTCTTATGAAACGCCCTATCAGTCACATGCACCAATGGAACCAATGAACGCTATGGTTCATGTGCAGAAAGATAAATGTGAATTCTGGGGCTCGACCCAAAATCCAAATGGTATCCGGTCGCAGCTCGCAAAGCAAACAGGTATAGCGGAAGATAAGGTAATAGTGAACTATACATATATGGGTGGTGGTTTTGGACGGAGGAGTATGACAGATGTTTCCGAAGAAGCAACAGATTTATCTATGCAATCCGGCGCCCCGGTTAAAGTAATATGGACAAGAGAGGATGATACAACGCAAGGACCATTCCGTGCTTGTTCATTGAATGTGTGTAAAGGAGTTGTTGATGAAAGCGGTAACGCCATTGCGCTTGAACATAAAATAATATGCCAGGATATACGTAATCAAAGTGGTACTGGTGATAAACCCACTGGTGGTATAGCAGGCGGAATTAATACAGTATATGAAATCCCAAATTTTTCTATTAGTGGCGTACTTCAGAAATTTTATATCCCAGTCACATTTTGGCGTTCAGTATATCATTCCACTAATTGCTTTGCACATGAATCATTCATAGATGAACTGGCACATGCAGCAAAGAAAGATCCAATTGATTTTCGTTTGGCCATTTTAAAAAATCACAGGCGATATACACAGGTATTGAAAATAGTAGCAGAAAAAACCCACTGGTATCAACCTCGCAAAAAAGATACAGGCAAAGGAGTCTCTATTGTGGAAAGATCGGGAGCATTCACTGCTTTGGTTATTGACGTTGCAAAGGTAAATGCCAAAGTGAAGATCGAAAAAATTACCGCTGTTATAGATTGCGGCACTTATGTAAATCCCGATACGGTAAAAGCCCAGTGTGAAGGCTCTATTGTGATGGGACTGACGGCAACATATAAAAGTGGCCTCACCATTGCCAAAGGAAAAGTAGTGGAGAAAAATTTCGACAATTACAAAATGCTGCAGATTAATGAATGTCCTGAAATTGATGTAACTGTTATTAAAAGTACAGATCCACCCGAAGGTGCCGGTGAATCCGGATTGGCAAACGTTGCACCTGCATTAACGAATGCTATATTTAATATGACTGGAAAACGAATCAGGACTTTACCATTTAAGCTTGAGGAGATCTAACTTTTACGTTATTGTTGTTGTTCTGGTATCAAGCCTCATACTAATTTAGTTCACTTCACCACAACCGAAAATGTTATAAGATCGTATTGTTGATGAAAAACCTCCATCATGAAAGAGTCTTGTTGTTGAACACCAACCACGGCGCAAATGATTATTTGTTTTGTGATGGATCTGCTGTTGAAATGTCAACTACATTTTTCCATGAACCATCTGGCAGTTTACGCCAGATGGTTACCGCTTTATTTTTTATTCTGACTGCTTTTCCTGTTGAATCGGTAAATGAAACCTGTGCATTCTCTATCATGTAAGCCATATCACCATTATCTGAAACCTCAACACTTTCCGGTTGCCAGCTAATGCTGAAGCCAGGTATCTTAAAACTTTCTTCTACCATTTGCCGTATTGCTTGCTTGCCTTTTAGCGGCGCTTGTCCTTCCTGCATTAAAAAAGCATCATCGGCCCAATAACTAACCATTTTGTCTATATCTTTAGTGGCAACTGTTTGCGACCACTCTTTGCTTAGTTGCATGACCTTTTCGCCTTCTGCTTTTTTATCAATTTTTGTTTGATCGCAACTGATCAATGTTGCTAATAGCGCAATTGGTATTATTCTTTTCATAATAGGTTTTGGTTTGAAGAATGAGCTGATAAATTTTTCTTCGCAGCTTGAGACTACTTTATTGCAACATCAAAAATTACGCCGTTGTGGGTGTTCAGGTATCAAGTTTCCTGTTAATTTAGTTCACTTCACTAACAACCGAAAATATTATAAGATCGTGTTGTTGGTGAAAAACCTTGATCATGAAAGAGCCTGTTTGTTGAACACAAACAGTATAGAGTCTAAACAACGGTGTAGATTAATATAACTGCCTATACCAGATTAATAGCGTACTTTACATTTATTCTCTCAAAGCTTCTGGTAACTATTCCAACTTTAACCATCACGGTTTCTATTTTTGCTGCGGCTTTCTCTGAATATCACAATCGAAAAATTTAGGAATAAGCAGGTTTAACTATAGACCGGCTTCATCAATTTCTATTATTAATCAAAAAGATTTTTGGTTTTAGCGATTAAATTCTTTTAAAAAGAAAAATTATGAAAAATAAAATTTATGTACTTTGTTTCTTAACATTAATGACCGGCCTTATCTGTTCCGCACAGATTTATAAAACGGCCGCAGACACGGCTAAACTAAATAAGGAGTTTACAGAAGTAAGCAATGACATCGCAAGCCTGAACGCTAAGTTGACAGTCGCACAAAACAACTTACCTGGCTACCAATCGAAAGCCAAAATTGCAGATTCAGATGCGCAAAATGCAGCGATCACCAGCAGTGATCAGGCAGCCAAATCAACCGAGGGCGGTGTAAAGGAAGCAAGAAAAGCAAAACAAAAATCTAAGAAAGCCTATCGCGAAGCAAAAGATGCCCGGTCAGCAAATAATGATGTAGGAGATCAGGACGACAAAATTGCATCACTTACAGGTCAGTTAGCCAAAAAGCAGGAAAGGCTCAGGCAATTAACTGTTATGCGTGATGCTATAAATGCTCAGCCTCAACTGCAATAAGCAATTATAAGTTTATGCCGTAGTTGGTGAAAGCCTCCATCCTGATAGAGTCTGTTTGTTGAATACCAACATCGGCGTAAATTTTTGCTACTTAGATTTAATACAAACGTAACCATTAGCCTTCC
>DASTZB010000479.1:0-3865 GCA_035764525.1 Chitinophagaceae bacterium
AAATGGGTGATGCTTACAGGAAAAAAAGATGGTAAAGATATTACTATTGGAATGTTCGATCATCCTTCAAACGTTGGCTATCCCGCTTACTGGCATGCAAGAGGCTATGGTTTATTTTCTGTAAATCCATTGGGAAGAAAAATATTCAGCAATGGGAAAGAAGAATTGAATTTTTCTTTGCAGCCAGGACAGTCGGTAACATTCCGCTATAGAATTGTTGTTCATTCAGGAGAACCGTTAAAAAAAGATGACATGAATAAATTGTCTGCAGATTTTGAAAAAGTCAAGTAACGATAGCAAGTCATGAACAAAAAATATTATTCTCTTATAATATTTCTTTTTTCAGCATTGTTTTTAAAACAAGTTGAAAATAAAGAGTTCAAACCTTTGTTCAATGGTAAAGACCTTAAAGGCTGGTATTCTTTTTTAAAAACAAAAGGAAAAAATAATGATGTGGATACTGTTTTCTCCGTAAACAGTGGGTTATTAAAAATTACAGGAAAAGAATTTGGTTATATAGTTACGGAAAAAACATTTTCTGATTTTCATTTAGTAGTTGAATTCAAATGGGGTGAGAAAAAATATCCGCCACGGGAAGACAAACCCCGGGATAATGGAATTTGTTATTATGTAGTGTCAACCGATAAAGTATGGCCACGTTCAGTCGAGTGCCAAATACAGGAAGGTGATTGTGGTGATTTCTGGTTAATAGATAGCGTCACAGCGGTTGTTGATGGTGTGCAGCAGGGACCAACAAAAAACACAAGAGTGATCAAGAAAAAAGACAATGAGAAGCCAACCGGTGAATGGAATCGTATTGAGGTAATTGCCAACAAAGGAAAGTGCACACATATCGTAAATGGTGTTGTTGTAAATGAAGCAGAAAATGTCAGTCTCCGGCGCGGCAGGATATTGATTCAATCAGAAGGTGCAGAAATTTTTTACCGAAGAATTGATATCAAAGAATTGTAACTCGCAATTTATTTCCAAATAATCTCATTCAATTTTAAAGACTCTACTGCATTGCAGAATGGCTTTCGATATAAATCTCTGTTATGGCTATGTGTATAGTTTACATTACTTGTTCCCTGCTAAAATCGCTGAATTCTTTGCTAATTACCTGAGAAAATTTCGCTTTAAATATTATTTACTTGTGTAGAAATTTATTTTGGGATTCTTCCTGTACCTCCTCTTCATAAAATAAAACACTGTTATGAGATCATTTACTCTGCCCGCAACGAGGTTGCTAAAGTATTGCCAGACTTGTAATACAAAAAGTGAGTGGCGCCTGTTGTTTTTATTCTTGTTTTTATTCTTGTTTGTAAGTAAAATGCAAGCTCAATCGCCGGTCACAGTAAAAGGATTTATTACCAGCCAGACCGGTGAACCTCTCTCGGGAGTATCTGTTTTGGTAAAAGGTTCTTCAACAGGAACCACCACAAAAAGCGACGGTTCTTTTGAGATTGCGGTTCCTCAAAACAGCACACTCATCTTTTCTTATGTCGGTTACATAGGGAAAGAAATAAAAGTAAATTCAAACCAACCCAATCTCTCTTTACAATTATTAACTGATAAGAATGAACTAAGCCAGGTTATTGTGGTAGGTTATGGAACCAGGAGAAAATCGGATGTTACAGGTGCTATCACTTCTATTAGTGAACAATCAATTAAAGATGTTCCTGCATCTAATCTTCTGTCCGCGATACAGGGACAGGCTGCAGGTATAGATATACAAAGAAACGGTGCCAACAGCAAGCCGGGAGCGACTCCTAATATTTTGATCAGGGGAACAAGATCATTAACTGCCTCCAATGCCCCATTGTTAGTTGTAGATGGGATTCCTTTCAACGGAAATATCACAGACCTGAACCAGGATGATGTGTCTTCAATAGAAATCCTAAAGGATGCCTCTTCTACTGCTATTTATGGGTCAAGAGGTGCAAATGGAGTGATATTGATCACTACAAAAAGAGGAAGATCTGCTAAACCTCTTTTTACATACAACAGCTATATTGGGCAAACCCGCCTTATACGAGAGTTCCCCGTAATGAATGCCGAGGAGTTTACGGGTTTAAAAAAATGGGCAAACATCAACGGAAATCCTGGAAAATATACAGGTCTTGACGATCCTCTGTTTCTTACGAATGGAGTTTTTGCGCCCGAAGAAGTTGAAGGACTTAAAATAGGACGCAATACAGATTGGCAGAGCTATATCTACAAAACAGGTATTATGACCGATCACCAGTTAGGAGTAAGTGGTGGTTCAGATATGACACAATATGCGATCTCCGGTGGTTATTTCAACCAAACAGGAATTTACCAGGGACAGCAGTTTGAACGATTCACGGTAAAGGCAAGCATTGATCAACAATTAGGAAAAAGATTTAAGATTGGACTGAGCAGCTTGAATACCTATAGTATCAGAAGCGGTGAAAGTGCTAACCCTATGGCGCAAGCCTTGCGAGCTAGCCCTTTGGTTTCGCCATTTGACAGCACTGGTGCAATTTTAAATGATTTTGTTCCAGGAAGTGCCAGCCAGGTATGGAACCCGCTTGCCGATCTTATCCCGGGAGCAGTTGTTGAAGAACGCAAGAGATTTGGAACATTCACTACTTTATTTGTTGAAGTGAATTTATTCAAAGGCTTGAAATATAAATTTAATTCAGGCATAGAGATCAGGAATGACACGTATGACAATTACTATTCAGGCAAAACAAGCTTTAGAGTAAACCAGGGTGGCGCTGCAGCTTCAAACCGCAATAGTAATAATACAAATTATACAATAGAAAATCTGCTCACTTACGATAAAACATTTCTCCAAAAACACAAACTGAATTTTACCGGTTTGTACAGTATCCAGGAATCAAAAACAACGAGTAACCAATTTGATTATAATATCAATTCCGATTACCTGGCTTTTTATAATCCAGTGTATGGCTCTAACATAAAACCCCAGGGAAGTTATTCTAAGTGGGATATTATTTCTTACATGGGCAGGATCAATTATAGTTTCGATGATCGCTATCTATTAACCCTAACAATGCGCTCTGACGGTTCTTCACGTTTAGCGCCTGGCAACAAATGGCATATATTTCCATCTGCAGCAGCAGCCTGGAATATTTCAAGAGAATCTTTCTTCAAAGGAATTCAAACTGTCAACAACCTGAAATTAAGAGCAAGCTATGGCACTGTTGGGAATACTGCTATCAGTCCCTATCAAACCCTGGGAGCTCTCTCTCCTATTGTTTATAATTTCGGTTCCTCTTATACCACAGGTGCTTATTTTTCTAATGCTTCTAATGATTCGTTGACCTGGGAAAATACATCTACAGCAAACATTGGTCTTGACTTTGGATTATTTAGAAACCGGGTTTCCGGCACTATTGAAGTTTATAAACAGTTTACAAGTTCTTTGTTGTTGTCGCAAACTTTGCCCATCACATCTGGCATACCCAATGCTGTTGTAAGAAATATTGGAAAAACAGAAAACAAGGGCATTGAAATTCATATAAGCACTGTCAATATTCAAGGCAGAACAAAAAATAGTTTTACATGGACCAGCGATTGGAATTTTTTTATTAACCGTGGAAAAATTACACAATTAGCAAACGGGGCAATCAGGGATGTGGCAAACAGTTGGTTTGTTGGTGAACCCATTGATGTTTATTACGACTTGAAACGAAATGGTATTTGGCAAAATACACCCGAAGATTCTGCTGAAGCCAAACGTTTAGGATTAACCATAACTGGTAGTGGCTCTGTGATCGGAACAATTAGAGTGGCAGATGTAAGTGGACCCGCTGGCAAACCTGATGGCAAGATCGATCAAACATACGACCGCATTATTGTTGGTACAGCCGAGCCT
>DASTZB010000480.1:0-2217 GCA_035764525.1 Chitinophagaceae bacterium
TCTTTAAAAGATCTGGTAAGTATAAATTAAATATCTTGTAAATGCTAATACACCATTTATGAGAAAAATATTGCTTGCCATTTTTGCTCTTACTTGCGTTACCACTATCAACGCACAGCTCACAAAAGCTGATGAACAAAAATTAAATGACCTGCTGAAAAAAATGTCCATCGAAGAAAAAATTGGGCAAATGACACAAGTGACCTTTGCTGTTATCGCTAAAGGAGGTTGGGGTGATACCGAAGGCAATATTGACCCCGCTGCATTAAAGAAAGCAATAGTGGATTATCATGTAGGTTCTATCCTTAATGTAAATGCACATGGCTTTTCAGTAGATAAATGGAATGAGATAATCACCCAAATACAGGACGAAGCTCAAAAAACAAGATTGAAAATTCCTATAGTTTATGGACTGGATGGTATGCATGGACAGACCTATACATTGAACTCAACTTTGTTTCCTCACAATTTAGGAATGGCTGCAACAAGAAATCCTTTATTGGTGAGAGCTGCAGCAAAAACAACTGCTAATGAACTAAGGGCCTCTGGTGTTCGTTGGAATTTTGCACCTGTACTCGATATCGGTCGTCAACCTTTGTGGAGTCGTTTTCCCGAAACTTATGGCGAAGATGTATTTATTGCAAAAACAATGGGTGCAACTGCTATTAAAGCCTATGAAGAAGATGGGTTAAAAAATTCCAGCGCAGTAGCAAGTTGCATGAAACATTATATTGGATACTCTGGTCCACGTAATGGTAAAGACAGAACACCAGCCTATATTCCCGAGATCGAGCTTCGTGAATATTATCTTCCTTCTTTTCGCGAGGCAGTAAGAGCCGGCGCTTCCACAATCATGATCAACTCCGGTGAAATAAATGGAGAACCTGTTCATGCCAGTAAATATTTATTAACGGATCTATTGAGAAAAGAACTTGGCTTCCAGGGAATGATCGTTACTGATTGGGAAGATATAAAAAGGCTTCATGACAGGCATAATGTAGCCGCTACTCCAAGAGCAGCAGTTGCAATGGCTATCAATGCCGGAATTGATATGAGCATGGTGCCAACTGATTTTTCTTTTTATGATCTTTTACTGGAAGCAGTAAAATTGAAAGAAGTGCCGATGAGCCGGATTGATGATGCCGTAAGAAGAATCCTTACGTTGAAATTTAAAACCGGGTTGTTTGATGACCCTTATCCCGAAGCATCGGCAAAAGCCACTTTTGGTAAACCGGAATATCAACAACTCGCATTGGATGCTGCTCATGAAGCAATGACATTATTGAAAAACAAGAACAACCTGCTGCCACTTTCAAAAACCAGCAAAGTTTTAGTGGCTGGTCCATCGGCTCAAAGTATTACTGCTCTTAATGGTTGCTGGAGTTATACCTGGCAAGGAAATAATGAACAATGGTACCCCTCGGACAGCAAAACTATTTTACAAACAATAAAAGATAAAGTAGGAGAGAAGAATGTTATTACTACAACGGCAAAAGGATTTAATAATTCAGCTAACTATGATGTGACTGCATTAAAAAGAGCTGCAGCAAATGCGGATGTGATCGTTCTATGCATCGGTGAAGATGCTTATGCGGAAAGCCCCGGCAACACAAGAGAACTTGCATTGCCTGACGAACAGGTAGAACTGGTGAAAGCTGCAGCTATGACTGGCAAGCCCGTTATATTGGTCTTAACGGAAGGGAGACCAAGATTCATCACGAACATTGAACCGATTGCAAGTGGTATATTGATGGCATATTGGAGTGGAAAAAAATCTGCGGAAGCAATTGCCGATGTTTTGTTTGGTGATTATAATCCTGATGGACGGTTACCATTCAGTTATCCAAAAAGCATGGGAGAATTTGTGCTGTATGACAGAAAACCAACTGAAGAGATACGTGAAGTATTCAATGATGATGCAGGCGGTGGTTATGATCCTTTATTTGCGTTTGGTGCAGGGCTAAGCTATACAACATTTGAATATAGCGATCTTCAACTGGGCAGCAATACACTCAGCGGAGAGGCAAAGCTTACGATAACAATTACAGTAAAGAATACCGGCAGTCGTGCAGGAAAGCATTCTGTGGAGTTATATACCCGTGATATGTATGCCAGCATAACACCAAGCATGAAACGTCTTCGTGCATTTCAGAAAATTAATTTAGCTGCGGGTGTAAGCAAACAGGTCACGTTTACAATTGATAAAAATGACCTGGC
>DASTZB010000481.1:0-9869 GCA_035764525.1 Chitinophagaceae bacterium
CTGAATAGAACATTTAACACCCCGGTAGCAGAATTAAGCCCCGACTCGCAACGATATTTCGATTATCATCATGCAAGAAATGATGTATTTGAAAATGTAAATAAAAGGGAGTTGGAATTAGGGGCAGTTAATATGGCAGCATTGATCTATTTGATTGATAAGTACGGATTATAACAGGATAAATTTTATGTAACCAGCTTGTGAACTACTATTAAGCTTTTTTTGCGTCGCACCCTTGTACATCTTGTAATTCTATTCAGCAAGCCTTTTAATTGCATTATTAACTGATGCGAAGGGAAATGACTCAACAATCTTTTGCATCTGTTTCTTTATCTCTTGTGTACAGAGATTACCAATGGAGCCTTCATGTGTATGATGAACAGAAGTGTTATATTTAAAATTACCCGCTTCAATATCCAAACCTACTTTTTTATAAGCATCACGGAAAGGCATTCCGGCATTTACTAACTTATTTACTTCTTCCACACTAAACAGGTATTTATATTTCTCATCCGCAAGAATGTCTTTTTTGATCTCAACATTATTTAGCATCAAACCTGCGATCTCAATACAATCTTTTAATGTTTTGAATGCTGGAAATAAATGTTCTTTCAATAATTGCAGATCACGATGATAACCAGAAGGCAGGTTGGTGGTCATCATTATAATTTCATTGGGCAATGCTTTAATACGGTTGCAATGACTGCGTATCAGTTCAAATACATCAGGGTTCTTTTTATGTGGCATGATGCTGCTGCCTGTTGTCAGTTCAGCAGGAAAAGAAATAAATCCAAAATTTTGATTGAGATACAAACAAGCATCCATACTTAGCCTGGCGAGAGTATCAGCAACATTTGCCAATGATTGTGCAGCGATTCTTTCAGATTTACCCCTGCCCATTTGTGCATAGACAACATTATAATTCAGATCATCAAACCCAAGAAGTTTTGTAGTTAATGTTCGATTGATTGGAAAAGAAGAACCATATCCCGCAGCAGACCCCAATGGATTTTTATTTACCACATCGTAAGCTCCCTTCAATGTTATTATATCATCAACCAAACTTTCAGCATAAGCTCCGAACCACAAACCAAAAGAAGAAGGCATTGCTAATTGTAAATGAGTATAGCCGGGAAGCAAATGATCTTTATATTTTTCACTTTGAGATTGCAACAGATCAAAGAATGGTTGAATGGCTTTTACCAATTCTTCCAACTCATTTCTTAAATACAACTTTATATCTACCAACACCTGGTCATTTCTGCTGCGGGCAGCATGAATTTTTTTTCCGACATCACCCAACTTTTGAGTAAGCAGTAATTCAACCTGTGAATGAATATCCTCCACATCATCCTGCAATTTGAATGACCCTTTTTCAATTTGCTTGTAAATATTTTTAAGTTCTTGCTGAAGTTGTGATAATTCATTTTTTGTAAGTAATCCAACTGATTCCAGCATTTGAATATGAGCTAAAGAGCCCAACACATCAAAAGCAGCGAGGTACATATCCATTTCACGGTCTTTGCCAACGGTGAATGTTTCCACTTCTTTTAATGAGGCTTTATCTTTTTGCCACAACTTCATACAAGTTGATTTAAAAGCTGAATATACAAATCAATTCCTTCTTTTATTTCATCAATATAAATATACTCATCAGCGGTATGACTTCTTGCACTATCACCCGGCCCGATCTTTAAGGAGGGAAAAGCCATCAAAGCTTTATCGGAAGTAGTAGGTGAGCCATAATAGCTCCTTCCCATTTTCAAACCCGCTTTAACCAATTGATGATCTAATGCAATTGCACTTGATCTTAATCGTGTACTTCTTGGTTTTATTTCACTTTGCACATTTGATCTTATGACTTCCAGCATTTCTTCGAAAGTATATAACTCATTTACCCGGCAATCTACCACGAACCGGCATTGAGCAGGAACAACATTATGAGCTTTATTGTCTGTTTCAATTACAGTCACACTCATTTTAACAGGACCTAATAGATCGGAAACCTTACCAAACCTAAATGAGCTGAACCATTCAATATCTTTTATTGCTTTATAAACAGCATTATCACCTTCTTCTCTTGCTGCATGTCCGGCTCTGCCATTAGCAGTGCAATCCAAAACCATTAATCCTTTTTCAGCAACAGCCATTTGCATTTGAGTAGGCTCGCCAACTATTGCACAATCGATTTTACCTAGTTGTGAAAGCAAAGCCTCAATTCCATTATGACCTGAGATCTCTTCTTCTGCGGTAGCAGCAAGTATAATATTATACCGCAGGTTTTCTTTTTCATAGAAATAGAGAAATGTTGCGATCAAAGAAACCAAACTTCCGCCGGCATCATTGCTTCCAAGTCCAAATAACTTCCCATCTTTTTCAATCGGCGAGAATGGATCAAGAGTATAGCCTTTATTTGGCTTTACCGTATCATGATGTGAATTCAGTAAGACGGTGGGTTTATTTGCATCGAAATATTTGTTTCTTGCCCATATATTATAAAGATGTTGTTCTGCCTTTACTCCATTGTTTTCAAGAAAGACTTTGATAAGTGCGGAACTATTGTCTTCTTCTTTGCTGAAAGAAGGTGTAGCAATTAATTGTTTTAAAAGGTCAATAGCATCTGCTTGTAATATGGAGATAACCTTAGTCATTCTTTATAGCCGTTCCTGCTGTACCCAGCATCAGTTTTTCTAATTCTTCTGCTTTTCCAATGATCACTCTATCAACCCCACTATTCAAAGCTGCAAAAGCATTGTCAAGCTTAGGTATCATCCCGGCAAATATTTTTTCCTTTGCTTTTAGTTCTTTGTAATAAACGGGATTGATACTTGTGATGACGGTACTTTCATCATCTGCATCCATCAAAACACCACTTTTTTCAAACGAATAAATAAGGTTCACTTCATAAACATTGCCCATCGCCTTTGCAATTTCCTGTGCAATAGTATCAGCATTCGTATTCAGCAATTGCCCGCTTTGATCATGAGTAATTGGCGCAAACACCAATGCAAGATTTTGATCAAGCAACTTTTTAATCAAAGGAGAATTCACAGCATCTACATCACCGACAAAGCCATAGTCGATTACCGGGTGTTTTCTTTTATGTGCAAGAATTATATCACCATCTACTCCGCTAAGCCCGATCGCATTGCAATGAAAGCTTTGCAATTGCGCAACAATGTTTTTATTTACATAGCCAGCATACACCATTGTGACAATCTTCAGTGTTTCGGAGTCCGTAATTCTTCTTCCATCAACCAGCTTCTGTACTACTCCCATCTCTTCTGCAAGCTTTGTTGCCAGCTTACCGCCTCCATGCACTAATATCTTTTTATCTTCAATTGCTGCGAATGATTTCAGGAATGATGAAAGTTTTTTTTCATCATCAATAATATTGCCCCCGATCTTTATAACGTATAGTTTATCCATTCGTTTTTAAGATTTCACTTAGTACAGTTTGTGCAGCCCACACCCTGTTACTCGCCTGCTGGGTTACAATGCTCATCTTCCCATCCAGTATTGCATCACTCAGTTCTACATTTCTTCTTACTGGCAAGCAATGCATCACCTTTGCATTATTTGTAAGCGACCAGCGTTTCTTTTTCAACTGCCATTTCGGATCATTAGTATAAATTTTTCCATAATCATTATAAGTGCTCCAGTTCTTTACATACACAAAGTCCGCATCTTTCAATGCTTCTTCCTGGTCATGTGTAATAGTTGCTCCAATGGTAAACTCTTCACTCAATTCATAATCTTCCGGGTGAGTAATTACAAAATCAGCTTTACCCCACGCATTTATCCATTGTGCAAAGCTATTGGCCACACATTGGGGCAATGGTTTTACATGTGGTGCCCATGTTAAAACTATTTTTGGCTTTTTGATCTTTGACCTTTGTAATTCTTCAGTGATGGTTATTACATCAGTGAATGATTGCAACGGATGTAGTGTTGCACTTTCCAAACTAACTACCGGGATACCGGCATATTTGATAAATTGTTTTATATATAATTCGCTGTAATCATCTTCTCGATTTTTCAATGAAGGAAAAGTGCGGATGGCAAGTATATCAAAATATTTTCCAAGGATCGGCGCTGCATCTTTCACATGCTCCACAGTATTGCCACTCATGATTGCTTCATCTTCAAATTCCAGGGCCCAGCCTTCTTGTCCAACATTAAAAACAATGCAGTCCATGCCAAGGTTCTGCGCAGCGACTTGTGTGCTCAATCTTGTACGCATACTTGGATTCAGGAATAAACAACCGATGCGTTTATTAACGCCAAGCGACTTATCTGCAAAAGGATTTGCTTTATACGTTAATGCTTTTTGGACAAATGCATCTATGTTGGCCACATCATTAGCGGAAATGAACTGTTTCAAGTTTGAAAGTTTATTATGTACTAAGCTATTGAATTACTATTAAGCTTGGTTGCGTCGCACACTTGTGTTTTTGATACTTTGTTCGCCAGCTTTCACGGTTTCTATGAAAGTTTAGTTTGCTTCGGCTTGTATCGACAACATAATATTTGACACATTCCTATTGCAAGCCTCGCAATGACGAAGACTCTAGTATTTTGTTTTTTCCTTACTTACTAGTCCTACCTCGTCATTGCGAGGCCGACATCTAAATACTTTAACTTGCTTCGATCATTAAGGCCGAAGCAATCTGAACCAGGGAAGCCGGTACCAACTAGAACTTTAACTTGCTGTCTCTTGCAATAAAGCTATTTCCTCTTTTAACGAATCAATGAACTGTTCCGCATCTCTTTTCTTCAATGCGAGACTTGGTAATAGACGGATCACATTTGGCTTTGCTTCGCCGGTAAATATCTTTTGATTCCAGAGCAAATTCTTTTTTAAGTCCTTTAATTCTTCAGGAACATCAAAGCCGATCATCAAGCCCTTACCCCTTACATTTTTTAATTCAGGAATCGCTTCCAGTTCATCTCTTAAATATTTGCCAACCAATGTGGCATTACCCATTAATTTTTCTTCTTCTAAAACCTCAAGTACCGCTAATGCAGCAGCACAGGCAAGATGATTGCCACCAAACGTGGTTCCCAATTGAAAATGTTTTGGCTTTATATGTGGCGCAATGATAATACCTGCAACAGGAAAACCATTTCCCATTCCTTTGGCCATCGTATAAATGTCTGCATTCACCCCCGCAAAATCATGACTGAAGAACTTTCCACTTCTTCCAAACCCGCATTGTACGCTATCGGCAATATAAGCAGCGCCGTATTCATCGCATAAAGTTCTTATCTTTTTCAAAAAGCTTACCTCAGCAACATTAATGCCACCCACACCTTGTATGCCTTCAATGATAACAGATGAGATCTGTTTACCATTCTTACTAAAACACTCTTCCAGGGCAACTTCATCATTTAATGGAAGAAAGATCACATTGTCGGATTCATTTACTGGTGCGACATAATTCTTGTTGTCAGTAGCAGCCACAGCCAAAGACGTCCTTCCATGAAATGATTTGCTGAATGCAACAATCTTCTTTCTCCCATTGTGAAAGGATGCCATCTTCAATGCGTTTTCATTTGCTTCAGCGCCGCTGTTGCAAAGAAAGAGTTGATAATCTTCTTTACCTGAAACCTTTCCAAGTTTGGCGGCAAGTTCTTGTTGTAAGGGAATTTTTATTGAATTGGAATAAAAGGCAATTTTTTCCAGTTGCTCTTCAATTCTTTTCACCCAATGCGGATGCGTATGTCCGATGCTGATGACCGCATGACCACCATACAGATCAAGATACTGTTCACCTTTATCATCCCATACATAAGCGCCTTTTGCTTTTACGATTGTCACATCATTGATGGGATATACGTCAAATAAGTTCATAACTCATAACCGGCTTTACGGAGTTTTTGTTTTGTGTTTAAAAATAATTTGCTTTTAAATTCAACCCTTCTGTTTCATCCAAACCAAACATCAGGTTCATATTCTGAACTGCCTGTCCGCTGGCACCTTTCAATAAATTATCAACAACTGAATGGACAACTAACATGCTACCAACTTTTTCCAATTGAATGATACATTTATTTGTATTCACCACCTGTTTCAGGAACACAGGCTCTTTTGTTATATGAGTAAACGCTTGACCGGAATAATAATCTTCATAAATTTTATTCAGTTCGATCAGGCTTTCATCACAACGAATTTGGGAACTAACAAAAATACCACGGGTAAAATCTCCTCTCCATGGTACAAAATTGACATCAATATCACCCGCCGGTTGCAATTGCTTTAATGATTCACCGATCTCTCCCAGATGCTGATGCGTTAAAGTCTTATAAGCCTGTATATTGTTTTCTCTCCAGCTAAAGTGTGAAGTGTTAGTCAATGATTGCCCTGCACCGGTACTGCCAGTAATGCCGGTTGTATAAACTTCTTTCAGTAGACCTGCTTTTGCTAATGGCAATAATCCTAATTGAATTGTTGTAGCAAAGCACCCGGGGTTAGCAACATTGTTTGCTTTTTTGATTTTGTCTCTATTCAATTCCGGAAGACCATAGATAAAGCTTCGAGTTTCGAGTTTTGCGCGTTGAGATAACCGAAAATCATTTGCCAGATCGATAACCTTGATCTTATCTGATATTTTATTTTCCGTGAGAAATTTTTTTGACTCGCCATGACCAAGACACAAGAACAAAACATCAATATCATCATTCAATTGACCGGAAAACTTTAATTCAGTATCTCCCAACAAATCCTGGTGAACAGAATGTACGGGTTTGCCTGCATTGCTGCGGCTGTGAATAAAAGAAACAGATACACCCGGATGATGAATCAACAAACGTATGAGTTCGCCACCCGTATAACCTGCTCCGCCGATTATGCCGACCTTAATTGCCATTATTGCCTTTGTTTACTGCGTTCCAAATTGAAGTCTGGTTGCCGAATATTTTTGAAAAACCTCTTACATCATCACCACTAAAACCAGTATTCATTTCACCATACTTTCCAAACTTGCTACTCATCAGGTCATACTTGCTTTCAATACCGATGATCTGAAAACGGTAAGGCATTAGCTGCACAAATACATCACCAGTTACATTTTGTTGGCTATTTTCTAAAAACGCTTCAATATCTCTCATCACCGGGTCAAGAATTTGTCCTTCGTGCATCCAGTTACCATAAAACTGTGCCAATGTATCCTTCCATTGCAATTGCCATTTGGTCAAGACGTGTTTTTCTAATGCATGATGTGATTTTAGAATAATCATGGGTGCTGCTGCTTCAAAGCCTACACGGCCTTTGATTCCGATGATCGTATCGCCAACATGAATATCTCTTCCGATTCCATACGGGCCAGCAATGGATTGTAAGTATTGAATTGCTTCTGATGGATGAGAAAATTTCTTATCATCGACGGCAACTAACTCACCTTTATTAAAACTCAAACGGACTTCCTGAATTCCCGACTTACTGACTTGTGTCGGCAATGCTCCTTCGGGCAACATGCCTTTGCTATTCAGTGTTTCCTTACCACCAACGCTTGTACCCCACAATCCTTTATTGATGGAATACATCGCTTTTTCAAAGTTCATTTCAATGCCTTTGCTTTTGAGATAAGCGATCTCTTCTTCACGACTGAGTTTTAGATCACGGATGGGAGTAATAATTTCTACACCTGGTATCATGATATGAAATATCATATCAAACCTCACCTGGTCATTGCCGGCCCCGGTGCTACCGTGTGCAACTGCTTTTGCATCTAATTTCTTTACATGCTCCGCAATATGTAATGCCTGGCTTAATCTTTCTGCAGAAACTGAAAGCGGATAAGTATTATTCTTTAAACAATTTCCGAAAATGAGATATTTTATGATGCGATCGTAATACCCTTTTATTGCATCAACAGTCGTATGTGTTTTTACACCAAGCTTGTAAGCATGTGCTTCGATCTTTTTCAATTCGTCTTCAGTGAAACCACCCGTGTTGACTATAATACTGTGTACCTCGTAACCTTTTTCTTCGGTGAGATATTTTACACAGTAAGTTGTATCGAGACCACCACTAAAACCTAAAACTATTTTTTTGTCTGACATCTTCTTAATTGTTGAATAGGATTACTGGACGTACAAGAGAGTGACACAACAGGAGCCGAATAGTAGCAATGCTGCCGGTCACATAATATTATAAGTTAAAAAAATATTGAAGGAAAGTTTTCGGTTTTGCGCTGCCATTGTCGCCATTATCTTCCTTATTCTTTTTCAAAAATGGTTTTAAAAAATTCCATCGTTTGAATTGAAGTAAACGCTCAAGACCTTTTTTATTTTCCTCGAAAAATTGTTTGGTCTCTTCGGGCTTATAATGATCTTTCGGATCGTAAAGCATGGCAGTACACATACAGTTCTTCCGCTCCTTACTCATCAGGATCTCATAGTTCACGCAGCTTTTACAGCCAGCCCAGAAATCTTCATCTTGTGTAAGCTCCGAATAAGTAACAGGCTCATAACCGAGCTCACTATTAATTTTCATGACAGCAAGACCAGTGGTTAAGCCAAATATTTTTGAGTTGGGATATTTTTCTTTTGAAAGATCGAAGATCCTTTTCTTGATCGCTTTTGCAACCCCACTTTTTCTAAATGGAGGAGAAACAATGAGACCACTGTTGGCAACGTACTCACCATGACTCCATGTTTCGATATAACAAAAACCAACCCATGTGCCATCGGGTGTGAGAGCAATCACAGCTTTACCTTCTTTCATTTTATCGGCCACATACTCAGGACTGCGTTTGGCAATACCGGTGCCTCTTGCCTGTGCACTTTCAGCCATCTCATTGGTAATGGTTTCTGCATAATGCACATCATCAGGAGTGGCTACACGAATAATTATATTTTGATTGTCCAACTTGAAATATTGATTTGATTAGGATGACCAATCCAAATATCATGCGGGGTGCAGTTCACTGACAGGGACCATGGTGAGGGGCTTGTCCTGTCAGAATACACGTCGAGGTCGGGGAGAAAATGTAAACACATCAAAACCTACAGAATATACTTCTGTAGCTTCCGGCCCATAAAAGGCGACCTGCTTGGTATGTGTTAAAAAATTTGTCACGTATAGTGATTTTAATGTTAGACGACAAAATTATATAAATAATTGGTTTAACCGCACATTTTTTTCATAATACTTGTTTTGATAACAGTCGTTTGTGAAAGTTTAACCCCAACTTATGAAGATGCATATAAAAGAAAGATAGCTGGCCTTTTATGGATACCTGGTTTATCTTTTTTCCACTCAGTTACTGATCTTGTTTTGATGAATTCTTTATCGCTGGTTAAATCAGCAGCTACGCAAATTCTTGTTGATGGTTGGCAAATAGCAAGCAGTGCATCCATCAGCTGGTTGTTGCGGTAAGGTGTTTCAATAAATATTTGTGTGCAGTTTTTCTTTGCTGACTCGCTTTCCAACTCTTTAATGGCTTTGTTTCTTTCTGGATTTTGAATCGGTAAGTAACCATTGAATTTAAATTGCTGTCCATTCATGCCGCTTGCCATTAATGCAAGCAATATTGAATTAGGTCCAACGAGTGGTTTTACTTCCACCTTCATTTCATGTGCTATTGCTATTAACTGTTGACCGGGATCAGCAATACCGGGACATCCTGCCTCGCTAATGATACCGATTATTTTTCTTTCATTTACTTTTCTTCTGAATGCTTTTGCTGTCTCCTCATCGACAGCCATTGTGAACCACTCATAGTTATCGATCACTATTTCTTTTGCCAGTGTTTTAAGATAACGTCTCGCTGTTCTTTCGTTTTCTACAAATAACACCTGGCATTGTTTTACAATACCTGTTATATAAGATGGGATAGCTTGTAATCCTTCTTCATGAAGTAAAC
>DASTZB010000482.1:0-29664 GCA_035764525.1 Chitinophagaceae bacterium
AATCCTCAATTTAAAAGAACTACAATCATTAGATGAAATTGCCGCTGAAAAGTTAGTTAAGCTACAGCAAATTTTTTACGAAAAGAATTCCTCTTTTGTCGTCTGCGGGATACAAAAGCCGGTTGAAGATTTTCTTGATAGCGTAAATCTCCTTGAAATAATGAATACAACACCTACCGAAAGCGAAGCTATGGATATTGTGCAAATGGAAGAGATAGAAAGAGAGTTTTTGAACGAGGAATAAAATTATTTTCCCAACTTAGGAAATCTATTAAGCTTTTCTTGCGTCGCACTCTTGTACTGCTCAATTCTGTTCGGCCTTTTCGTCAATAGTGAATGGTCAATCGTGAATAAACTCTTCCAGGAAATTGACCACCCACCACTGAACATTCACCATTCACGACTACATCGTACATTCGCCCCCATGCTTTCAGTAACTATTCTCGGAAATAATTCAGCCGTACCGGCATTTGATCGTCACCCTACCAGCCAGGTTGTAACGCTTGATGGCAATAATTATTTGGTTGACTGCGGCGAAGGAACACAGATACAGATGATAAAATACAAGATCCGTCGTGGCAAGATCTCTCATATTTTCATTTCCCATCTTCACGGCGACCATTATTTCGGTTTGGTTGGACTCATCAATACCTTTGGATTATTACAACATCAACAGGATCTCCATGTTTTTGGTCCATCGCCTTTGCAGGAAATTGTAGAACTACAATTAAAAGTGGCAAAAACGGTTTTACCATTTAATCTATATTTCCATACTATTAACAAAGAAGGTTTGTTGGTTGAAGACAGTAAAATTGAAGTCCGCTGTTTTCGAACAAATCACAGGATCGAATGTTATGGATTTTCCTTTCGTGAAAAGAAATTGCCAAGAAAAATTGATGTTGAAAAAGTAAAAGCAGCCGAGATCCCTGCTTCGTTTTATAAAAAGCTTGAAGAGGGAATGGATTACACAACGAAGAATGATGTGCTGATAAAAAATGAAACAGTAACTATAGAAGCTCCGAAAGGAAAATCCTACGTCTTTTGTGCCGACACAAAATATGATGAAAGCTTGTTACCACATCTGCTCGAAGCTGACATGATCTATCATGAGACAACCTATCTCGATAATTTGAAAGACAAAGCGGTTGAACGTTTTCACTCCACCTCAAGCCAGGCATCATTGATCGCCAAAAAAGGAAAAGTAAAAAAATTGTTGATCGGCCACTTCAGCAGCAAATACGCTGAGCTGGATGAATTTGAAAAAGAAGCACGAGTGGTTTTTGAGAATACGGAAATAGCGCTGGAGGGAGTGACATATCAAGTTTAAAGTAAAAAGTAAAAACTCAAAAGTCAAAAAGTGTCACATTTTTGACTTTAAACTTTCAAGTTTTGATTTATTTCATCATCCATTCATAAAACAACGGAAACTCAACTCTCCACCTTTGCTCATTATGTTTTCCTCCTGCCCTTATCACTTCACACATTTTTGATTTTGACACCCTATGCATTTCATTAAATGCCCTTAATGTCATTGGCACCATCGTCTCCCCTTCTTCATCACCGGCATAGAAATAAATTTTTGCATTTACTTTTTTGCCTTTTGCTTTAATATCATCGAAGATCTTTGGTCCTACCCAAAATGCGGGTGAAAAAACGCCGGCCCCACCAAAGACTTTTGGATATTTTAATACTGCATACATCGAAATAAGTCCGCCCATAGAACTGCCGGCAGTGAAAGTATTTTTTGCGTCTTTGAGTGTTCTGTATTTTTTATCTATGAATGGCTTTAACGACTTTACTAAGAAATCAACATACTTGCCACCTTCTCCAACATTCGTTTTGTTATTAGCTGCAATTCCGTTTAAACTAAAATCGTACGGACAATATTCATTTAATCGTTTATCACCACCATTATCAATTCCAACCACAATAAATTCTTTGTATTTTAATCCAAGTGTATCCAAAGCCTCATCTACTCCCCATTCACCAGAAAAAGAAGTAGCATCATCAAAAACATTTTGTCCGTCGTGCATGTACATAACAGGATATTTTTTTGATGAAATGTTATATGAGGGTGGCAAATAGATCCAAACTCTTCTTGTCCTGTTTAATTGAGGAATAAAAAAAGCAGTGTCGATTATTCGAACATTTTTATTTGCTGTACTTTTCCTTGGTTGGGTTGAAGAAGCAAATAGATCTTTCCAACCAGCAATAAAAAACATTTCAACTAAAACCATTTCAGTTGCATCTGTATCTATTTTTAAAGTTCTGTTACCGATATCCTTTCCATCAAAAGTGCATTCCACTTTATCCCAACCTCCTCTTGTTATCTTAAACTCATATGATCCCGGATTCAAAGAAAATTCAAGAAAATATCCTTCACCATTTTTCTGAAACTGGTAATTTTTATCCTTCGGATTCCAGCCATTAAAACTACCAGCAATAAATACAGAACTGTTAGCCGGACTATTTGCAGGCAAAGAGTTTATTTCGAGCCTGATCTTTTGTTGAGACGCAAGAGATAATGTGATCAGCAATGCAACCTGGAAAAAAATTGTCTTTTGGAACATGGTTCAAAGTAAAAGTTTTTTGATGAGATTGGCGTAGGATTTCACGCAACGAACGCAGAGAGGAAGAGAGTACGCAGCGTTGCGACGCTTTAATCGCTGCGACCGCTGCGAGAACTAAAAACTGAATTGGCTTGTTACAGCACAAGAGTTAGTTCGACCTTTCCTCATTGCCATGTTAAACTGTGACGCAATTGCTCAGTGACGATATAAACGGTGAACGGAGCGTCGCAACGAAAGATGATAAGAATTAATTAAGCCGGTAACCCAAAAAACTAAGAACGATAAACCAATCAGCCTTTCTTTGTTGTATCGGCAGCAGGCTTTTTAGGTTTAATAAACATATTCTTGAGCTTATCTTTCAACGGGTCAGCCTTCTTTTTGGATGTATCCGCAAAATTATTTGTTTTTGTTGTATCCTTACCAAATACCTGTTCCAATAATTTTTCCTTTACCTCTTCTTTCACGTTATTCTTTATTACTGTTAAAGAATCCTTTGCTCTTGCTTTGGCGCTGTCAATTTTTTGTTGTGCAAAATCTTTTGCCTGCTCTTTCAACTGATCAGTTGCATTACCAACAACTTTCTGCAGATCGATCTTCAATGAAGGTTTAGTTATACTGCCTCCCATTTTTACACTCAGGTCTACCATATCACTGAGTTTTACAGGAATGCCTTTGTTTGTCGCCTGTGCAACGAGGCCATTCACAAGATCATTCCCCTGGTTACCCAAATATTTTCTCGGCACTTTCATTTCAATTATATAATCCATTGATTGATCAAAACCATGCATGCCGCCGATTTGCATATCAATATCCTGCACCTTAAGGTTGAAAGGCTTCACCAACACTTTGCCATTGGCAAATTCGATATATTGCTTAACATCCTTTAATGAGATCGACTTCAAGTGATCGATCTGCAGAGCATTCGCCAGTTGTTCCAGCGGTGCAAATTTTTTCAGCAATCCTTCAACCAATAAAAGATTCCCCTTGCCAGTCAGTGTACTAAGATCAGGCATCATGTTACCCAGTAAATTACCCGTCATTGAAAGCTGCGAATGCAGTTTACCATCAAGGAATTGGCCGATCGGCATTAGTTTCTGAACAGTGTTAAATGCATAGAAAGCTTTTTGAACGCTGACATCTTTCACTTCATAGTTAATATTAATAGCCGGATCTTTTTTATTTGTCTTTGTAGAATAAGAGCCGTTTAAAGTCATTGTACCATCCAGTGCATCTGTTTTTACATTTTGAAGTTTTACTGTTTCATCTGCCAGCAATAAAGTTCCATTGATATTTTTATAATCAACTTTATCATATTTTACATTACCGGCTTTTGCGTTTACTGTTAAATTAATATTTGCGGGAACTGCAAATGGCTTTGAAGAAGATGATGATGATGTTGTGGAACTTGTAGTACTTGTATCTGTTCCCATCCAGTCATTCAGATTCATTTTATCTGCACTAATATTTATAGTCCCTGTTAATGGCTGATCCTGCATGGCAAAGCCAACAAGATTGTTCAGCACTCCATTACCTGAAAAATTTGTATTCAGATAATTTCCATTAAGATCCTTTAATGTGACTGTTTTCTGAGCGAATCCAAGTTCAGTATTTGAAACTGTTATGCCGGTTGGATAATCTTTGGAAACATACTTCAGGTTATTGAGTGCCGCATTGCCATTTATAGCTATCTTATCGTATTCGCCTTTATCAATTGCAGTTTTGTTTCCACTAAACCCAAGATCAGCATTTAACAAACCTGCAATGCTCGTTCCTGGTTCAAGTACTGTAAACTGTTTGATGTTATCCAGCGTAAATCTTCCCTTAGCAGTTCCTGAAAAATCAACCGATGACATGGGATGCTGAAGTTTCAATGAAAAATCAACAGGGTCTTTACCCACTTCAATATGCGCATCAGTAATATTGACATTCGTGTTATCAGCAATACCGCCACTGTTCTCAATACTCACTTTCATATTGCCATTCTGAATCGGCTGGGGAACATCTTTTGATGAGTAGAAAAGGTTTTTGATATCGAGAAACCCGCCTGCAGTAAAATTCCCCTGCTGGACTTGCAATGCTTCCATATTTCCTTTCGCAAATACATCGGCCCAAACCAATCCTGCAAGTTTGGTATCACCGGGAAGTTTAACAAGTTTGCCAATATTAGCCAGGTCAAGTTTACCCTTTGCAATTGCATCAATGTACTTTGCTGTTTCAGGATTTTTAAACAATAATTTAAAATCAAAAGGTTCATTGTCCATTTCTAAATGACCTTTTGAAATATCGATAACAGCATTATCTGGTTTACCATCAGGATTACTGGCGTGGATGGCCAATTGAATATTTTTTACCGGCTTTGGAAGATCAGGATATTGAAAGAATCCATTTGTTACATCGAGATTAACATCATAAGCAGGCATTTGCTGCGGACTATATGTTCCTTTTACAAAACCATTAAAAGCAGCTTGTCCGCTGGTTTTTATTTTGTCAAAATCTTTTTTATAAATCCCGGGTATCAGTGAAAGGATATCTTTAAACTCATTAGAAGGAGTTTTGAATTTAATATCCATATTGTAAGTACTGTCATTTACTAATTGGAAAAATCCTTCTGCATTCAGGTTAAGATTATTCAGTTTTACCTCATCGGTTTTAAAACTATACTTGCTGTTTGTATTATCAATTTGAATATCTCCATTGATCACAGCCTTTGCGTTATTCAAGTAAGGAATAGAAGTATAAATAAAACCGGCATTCTCAGCTTTTGTTTTTGTCTTTAATGTAAATACATCAGCCGTAAAATCACCACTACCCTCATGATCAAAGTCTACGATCTCGGTGCTCATATCCGCTGTTTCATCTTTATAATAGAGATAGCCATTCTTAATTTCGTAATGCTGGAGGCTCATTTTAAATTCAGAAGGCGAAGTATCAGGTGAACCGGTCGTGTCATTATCAGGCCGTGCAATATCCCAGTTTGCTTTCCCATCTTTATTCATCAATGCATGAATACGTGGCGACTCCAGGAACACCCCGTATACTTTAATATCTTTTCCTTTAATGGCGCTGATGAGATTAACTGAAGCATCAAACGTTTTTGCCGAGATCAATGTGTCTTTGGCAAATTCATTTGTGCCTACTACAGAAAGCTCATCGAGTGAAATAGATATTTTAGGGAAATGACGGAACAGTGAAAGACTGACATCTTTAAAATCAACTTTAGCAACCAGGCTTTTATTAATCTCGTTTTTGACAAGCCCGGTTATCTGTTTCTTAAAAAAAATTGGAATTAAAAACGCAGCTGCTATCAGCACAAGCAGTATAATGCCTGTTATCTTCGCGGTTTTTCTTAGTGTTTTCTTCATAGTAGCGGTTCATTGGAGTTCGGCCATCAAAAGCAAATATGAAGCCAAGGTACCAATATTCTGTGTTACATCAGCCTGAAATTAGACGCCGATTAATAAACTGTAGCTGATAGCGACGCTATGAGAAAACAGGGAATTTATTAAGAAAGAACAATCCCATCAGCAGTAGCCTTTTCAAAAACAGCCTCAAGCACGAGGTCCACAATTCCGTCATCAATTTTCGTTTCGGATCTGGAAGTAGCTTCCTTTAACAATGAAAAGTTTGCATAAATTCCCAGCAGGGTGTTTTTGTAAATTTCAGGTGTATTATGCTCTTTAATACCTGAAAGCACATTTGTCATTTGTATTTTTCCCACCAATTTGATGGTCGGCAAAATTGCTTCAACGATTGTTTCTTTAATCTTTGACATACTATTATTTTGATTTTAATAAAAATTATAAAAGTTTTGAACTTAAAAGAGTTTATAGATAGCTTAACCATCTGTATTCGGACGAATGCGTTTTCTTATATGTTGCAAACCATTTACAAAAAGGGTATAAGAATATAATGAGTCCTCTTAAGAGGTCAATTGATTCACGTCTTGGTTTCAAAGAAATAATTGCCGGACGATCCACATTCAACTCTTTTACTAATATTGTATTCATAGACTATTCGTTAAGGATTTTAATATTCTTCATCCCATGTTTCCAGCTACTATAAAAGACACACCGGCATCTTGTGATGTTATTAATTCTTAAAATTTGATCGGGTCACGATAAACATATAATTGCCTTCTACCTTTTCAAAGGCAAGCGGCTCATATCGTTGATCCACTTTATTAACGTCGCTCCCCATAGGAACCAATACTTTTCTGGATGTCCTTCCTGATTGTACTGTCACTGTAGTTGCAATTTGCCTCACTGAGCCAACAGTGGTGGTGATGACAAGAAATCCTCTTACTTTGTTACCGCTCAGTCCAACTCTTTCATAGGAAACCTTAAAAGCATCATTATGTGGGACAAATGAAATAATTGTTTGATTCTGGTATACCAGGTTGTAGGATTTGTTACTGTTTGGAATACTTGCTACGTTAAATGCATCAACATCTGAAACTTCATAAATTTTGGCAGGCCGATTAAGTGTTGTTTCAAAAGCAATAGCAAATGTTCCTTCAATCGGCGGTGCACCCCAGGGTTTTATTTTGGTTCCGTCATCCATTTGGTTGCGCCACCAAAACCGTTTTGAGGCATCGCAAAAAACATTGCAGTAATAAGAACGATTATTGCCGAGATCAGTTGAGCTCCACCAAACCTGCTCTGCAGGATGAATCTCGGGCTGGTCGCAATGGCCGGCATCAAATATCCATGGTCCATAAACGCAAAGATTCTGTCCAATACGTGAGGCGTTCATTGCTTCTAACTTATTCTTCGCCGATTGCCGGCTATCTATTTCGGCCTCGAGAGTAAAAAAGCGCTCCGGACAATGGGGCGTTTCATTCTCCTTACGAAAACTTATGCTTGTAATTGTAGTAATTTCCGGGACATGAGCTTCCGACAATAAATAATTATAGTTGGCAGAAGGGGCAATATCAATATTTACATCGTGATCGGGTAAGATGTCATCTATTTCTGCCTGATGAATAGATGCTAGCCTTCCGCTCAAAGTTTGTTTGTAATGCCCTATTTCATTTTTACGTTTCTGTGGAAACCAGAAATTAATATTGCTCGCTCCTAAAAAATCAAACAATTCGCCCCAGCCTCCTCCGGTGAACTCACGTTCGAAACATGCAGAACCGATGTTTTGTTTGGGCCGGTAATCACTGCCAATGATTCCCAGCTGGTCGTTAACAGCTTTATCATACAAAATATTATCCGTAAATATTGGAAGTGTTGTGCGAATATCATTTACAACCGTTGCAGAATTTGTAAATACCGGCGTCGGATTACCATACCCGATCGTATCGCACTGGCAATTGCGCATGCTTTGTTGTGTTGTTTCAATTTCACGGATATGATTTTTTGCCTTTAAAATATTTGAGGCTGCAAACCCGAATTGGTCCATCTTATTTGCCAGTGGATTTTCAGGCGCTACTGGTTCTTCAATCTGATCTCGTTTATAAGAAGGGAGTTTAAGCCACCATGCATACGTATTCTTGTATTCTTTAAATGCTTCATTATATTGCTCCATTAGCTGCTGCCCCTCGGGTGATTTTCCAAAAGCAACAATAATGCTGTCCACAACCGGCTTTATTTCATCGGCCGTAGGAAAATAATTTGACATAGCTCCGGCATTTAACGCTTCGAAGCGGTCTAAAAGATCCAGGCAGTGATTGGGATTGCAATCATTCATTCCCGGGCCATGTGCTGGATAAAATGGAGATAAAACTGGTCCCCCGTTGGGTGGCAATGTTCCATTTGCCCTTTGCCGCTCCCAATGACCGGGAACAAATTCACCATTTACATATCGACTTCTTGCCCATACAAACCCCGGATTATTTATACTGTAGACAGTAATATAGGAAAGCTTATTATTAAAATTGTATTGTGAAAGATCAGGAATGTCTTCTAGCAGTTCAATTGAAACACCATAACCTCCACCGTCATCTGCGTGTTCAAAAATAACCGCTCCCATTCCGGCCGGCACCCTGACTGAAGTAGCTATATCATTATAGTCAAATAATCTATAACTGCCGGGAGAAAGGATTTTGCTCTGGCCACTGAAATTTGCATCATCAAATAAAATGACCTGGCTATATGATGAGATCGTGAAAAGCAGAGCTAATAAAAATGCTGTCGATTTCATAAGTTGTTAGTGTTATAATTATTTGTTGATTGCGAAAGAAGCTTTAGTCCGTTAAATTCTGCAGTTTCTCCATCGCCATCTTTATAACCAGCTACGCCACCTGCAATTGTAGATACTACTCTTTGTGGAGTTATTTTCCGTATTCGATTTTCATCAGTTACATAAATATTTTCTTTTTAAATTATTTAATATTAAATGAGACTCTTGCAAAAACATATCTTCCATTGAAGCCCATCTGCTGCACCCTTCGGCTGTAAATAAATCTTCCCAGCGATACATTTTGACTATGTGTATGAGCATCCTGGTACACATCAAAAATGTTATTAGACCCAATGGTGAATATGAAATTCTTATTCAGCTCATAGCTAACCGACAAATCAGTAACTGTTTTAGGTTTGAACTCCTGGTCCTGTGTTTCTTTTTGGCCAGTATATGCATTAACAGGAAATGAAGCGGGATTTGACGGATCCATGAGTGGATCAATGTAGATGACCTTTCCAAAATAAGCAAGCCGCAACATAGCACCCAGTTTCTTACGATTATAATTGATAGTGAAACTGCCTTTTGAAGAAGGATTAGCTACTTCAATCCTACTCTGATCTTCCCTGTTGAAATAACTTCCAAGCTGGCCGGAATTAATTAATACTTCCGATGCTTTGATAATTGGCTTGCCATCTGCTCCTTTCCTCACTTCATTTTTAATGAATATAGCGGCTAGAGTAAATCTTAGCTTGTTCACTCTTGCGAAATTTGTATTGTAGCTGATCAATGCTTCAATCCCTTTTGCTTTAGTGTCTATAGCATTGGTAAAAAAATTTGCCCTGGTAGCGCCATTGTCTTTGAGCTGCTGTGTCAGGGCGGCATTATTTCCGCCATCAAAATTGTTTGTCAATACGATCCTGTTCTTAATTTTAATTAGATAACCATCCATTGATATTTCCAATCCTTTTAAAGGAGAAGTAGTAAACCCCAAAGAATAATTATTCGATGTTTCTTCTTTCAATGCAGGTATGCCCAATATTTCGGCAGGCTTACTGTCATTGGTAAACGTGCCAATCTCATTCGGCACGAGACCATTTTGAGTCGAGACAAATATTGTATTAGTCTTGGCATAAAATTTCTGCTGCAACGAAGGCGCTCTGAAGCCAGTGGATAAGGCACCTCTAACAATGAAATGATCGCTTAACTTATAACGTGTTGCTGCTTTATAATCCAGAGTGCTGCCAAAGTCAGAGTAATTCTCAAAACGCATGGCATACTCCAGCAACCATTTTTTTGTAAATTCCTGCTCGATGTCAACGTATAAGCCAATATTATTGCGTGAATGTTTTTTAGCGTAGTCCGGAACAAAACCAGCAAAGACCTGTGCACCCGGAGTAGCAGCTGAACTGGTATTGTAATTTTTAAAAGATGCTTCTTCCCCGGCTCGTTGAGAATATTGATCCATTCTGAACTCTGCACCATATGCAACATTTAATGCCTCGAGCACTTTAAAATTGCGGGTAACATCGGCATTAATGGTGTTCTGCAAAAACTTAAGTCCACCTGCATCAAATTTTGTCTGGGGATTGTTTGTTACTTCAAATTGTGTATAGTTTACCGAGTTATCGACTGTAAAATCAAAAATGTTTGTTCCGAAACTATTGGATAAGCTTGTATTCCATTTTCCCAGTTTACCATCGAGTCCAAGAGAAAAAGAATAGTCTTTTATATCTGTTTTGATCAGCGGTAAAAATCCATTTGGATACAAGGTTAATGCCTGGCTTGCATAATTAGCTGCTCCGGAAATTATCGAAGTAGGGTAGCGGAAAAAACCTGCAGCATCACCATTCTTCTTATTGTAACCTCCAAACAGTTTTAAATTCCAATTGTTACTGAGTGCATACTCTGCATTTAAAATGAATGCGCCACTTGAAATTTTTGAATTGCCGATGCGCATATCAAAATCATTTCTTGTTAGCGACCGTGCATTCAATATAGAATCGTCTTTGTTTACTCCATTCACCGAAGCATATACCTGACCGGTATAAGTGCCGGTTCTGTTTGTTTTATCTCGTATAGAATATTCCCCGCTAAGATTGATAAATCCCTTTTTTCCCAGGTTGAAACCATAATTTAAACCGGCGTTGAAAGTTCCGCCATCCTTTACGCTTATGTCTTTTACAGAAGTGTTCCCTAATTTTTGAAATGCATAATCTCTTGTATAACTGGTAACATTCTCGCCAAAGGATATACTGCCACTCAAAGAATTGATATTTTTTTTCAGAATGATATTTATTACGCCTGCAATTGCGTCTGAACCATATTGTGCGGAAGCACCATCCCGCAATATTTCCACTCTGTCAATAGCAGAAACAGGAATAGCATTTAAATCGGTGCCAACCTGCCCACGGTTAACTGTTCCATTTACATTTACCAACGCAGATTGGTGACGCCTTTTGCCATTTACTAATACTAATATCTGGTCACTGCCCAGTCCCCTTAGCTGCGCCGGATCAATATGGTCTGTACCATCTGAAATAGCTTGTCTGGCTGACTGAAATGATGGGACGGAATAAGTAAGCAACTGGTTCAGATCTGTCTGTCCCACATCCTTTGATATTTTAGCAACAGGTATCACATCAACCGGTACGGGTGTCTGTACTTTAGTTCTTGGTAAATTCCTTGAACCGATGACAATTACTTCGGCAAGATCCTGGACAGGATGCAGACCAATCAAATATTCAGTAGCGGCATGGTCTATCCTGATTATACGCATTTCATATCCAGTATAGCTTACACTAATTGATTTTATATTGCTATCAATTCTAAGTGTAAAAGTTCCATCGCCATTGGTCGCAATACCAGCATGATTTCCACTTGCCATTACGGACGCGGATGATAAAGGCTTGCTATTCGTAACATCAAACACTTTACCAATAATTGTTTTCTGAGATGATGCCATTAGTGGTAATAGCATAACCAGGGGCAAAAAAATTTTTAAGTTACAATGGTGCCGGACTGAGGAGATACCAATAATAATTCTTTTCATAATTGTTAGTTTTTTGGAATTCGAAAGCTGCTCATACAAAGTGCTCAAGAATTTGTTCAAGCTGTTGTTTCATTTTATTTTGATACTAGTTTACCTGGAGGGTTTTACATTACTGTTTCAGCACCTGCACCGTTTGCTTTGTTTGGCCATTATTCCAATATGCGGTTAAGGAATAAACTCCTTTTGCCATTGATCTCATATCTATACTTAGCTGGTTGCTTCCTTGTAATACAGTTGCCCTTTGCTCTTTTACCAATGCTCCCCTGCTATCAAATACTTTTATCACTGCCTTCGATTCACTGCCTGTAACAATATTTATAAATACCACGTCACGAACTGGATTTGGCCATAATTTGAATATATCCGTTGTATTACAGGATGACCGGAGTATGCTGCTATATTGCACTCTGCCATTCAGGTCATATTCTGCAATACGATAGAAACTATTTTGAACTGGGTTATTATCTGTAAAAGAATAGCTATGTTCAGTGTTGCTATTGCCCGCTGCAGGCAAACTGTTGATCACTGTCCAGCTAATACCGTCAACACTTCTTTCAATATTGAAATGACTGCTGTTTTGTTCTTGTGCAGTTTTCCAGGTTAGTAACACTTTGTCTCCTTCACACTTTGCATTGAAGAGAATAAAATGAACCGGTAAAGGATTGTTATCATTAAATAAAGTAAACCGTTCAAAACTGTTGATGCCGGTTTTCTCAACAAATTTCTCAACAACATCCCTTGAAGTGAATCCAAGGTTTGTCCAGTTGATCGCATCGGTGCTTTCAAAAAATATTAATGAATTTTCATCAAGATTATTTAGTTCTCCATCAAAATATTTAAACCGCAACGTAGCATTGAGATTTGTATTGTTGGCGGGTAAAATATCATAATAACGAAATACACTATTACCCGCTCTCTGGTTGTTTATCTGCGATTGATGGCCTCTTTTTATAATTACATTCCCAAGGTTTTGATTGGAGGTAATAAACACACCGAGGTTGGCCGGGTTGGAACCTGTCGGTGAGTTCAAACTAACATTGAACAACACTTCTCCTCCATTTGGTCCTATAATCCGGGCATCTTCCCTTTCACCATCGAGATGACCGGTAGTGCCAAGATCTGCATTGAAGCTATTCAGATTCAGGAAACCAGAAGATAAATGTATACGTTGAGAAACGCCGATTGGCCTTTGTAAAAGGACCGACGAATTATTTGTCTTACTAATTTCAATTTCAGAAAACTGGATAGGCTGACTCCCACTGATTTTTGAAATTGCATTTCCCGTAAAGCTGATGATGCCATTACCTATAAAATTTCCGTTATTGATAAAATCGACATTCTCAATAGCTAATTGCACATTACCGTTAATTGCAAATTGTGCACCTGGTGTAATGGTAAGCTGCGCCGAAATTGTATGCACCAACAACAGTTGCAGCAGTACCAGGAATATTGATTTCATAAACTATATATTTTTAGTATTTCTAATAAATTTTCAAAGCTTTATCACGCGTTAGCTTTAATTTTTCGATTGGCGACTCTGTCATGACGACGACGAAATAGATAGATAATGAGACCGGTTAAAAAAAACATTTCAATTGATTGTTACCAGGTAATTATTTTACTTTTTTTCGAGGGCAAGAACCCTTGAGAGAAGCGGTAATATCTAATGCTGCAGAAGCATCAGGAGCAGTAGTTTCAATGCCTACACCCTGTGAAAATGAGCTATAAGAAACCAGGAACAGGATAAATAAAATGGGTGATTTTTTTTTCATAAACGAATCTGCTTTGATTGAGTAATTAATAAAACTGCCATGACTGCTACAGCGGAAGCATCAGTCAATGCCATAACTATTTTAACTTTTTTTCCAACTCATCCAATTTTTTGCGTAGCTCATTAATGATTTGCTGTTGTTCCTGCATGGCTTTCACCATGGGCACCACAAAATCGGCATAGCGAAGACCATACATATCATTTTCGTTCTTCGGTTTGTCAATGCCGCTGAAATTGTAGCCGGCATCTTTAGCTGCTTGTTCTACTTCCTGTGCAACAAATCCTGAGAATACTGTTTGTCCATTCTCTTTCGCCGATTTCGCTGACAGTTCATCCATTTTTTTTCCAGGATATAGTTTTTGATCCAACCCTTCCATATCAAATTGATACATTACAGGTCGCAGCCTCATTATAAAATCAATTCCCTTTACTGTTTCCTGTATATTTTTTTTGTAGCGTCCGTCACTTAAGTTGGTAAATCCCACAAATCCACCAATGGAAGTAGTGAACGTGTTGCCCAGTCTTACCTGGTTGCTTGCAGTAGCCCTGGCCTGGTTTCCGATGACCACGCTATTAAATGTCCCGGTGGAATTTGCTTCTGCCTGGGCGCCAATGAATGTATTATTAAAGCCGAGGTTAACAGTGCTGCCGGCCAGGTATCCAATCACCGTATTATTCTGTGAGCCTGTAGTTTCGTCCAATGCAAAATTTCCGATAGCCACGTTAAAGCTTCCGCTACTATTATTACGCATTGCCTCAATGCCAATAGCCGTGTTATCACTTCCACCGTTATTGAACCATAGGGACCGCACCCCAATTGCGGTATTGCTAATACCCGTCCTGTTAAATTCCATGGATTGGGTCCCGGTAGCGGTGTTTTCTGTACCAAACGTGTTAAACGAAAGTGATGATGACCCGACAGCTGTATTATTGTTTCCGCTGACATTGGAGGAAAGAGACTGTTGACCAAGAGCCGTGTTACCTATACCGGCTGAATTATTTCTAAGTGACTGAAAACCGACCGATGTATTATTAAAACCGGTAGTGTTGGAAAAAAGAGCTGCCGATCCAATACCCGTATTATTAGCCCCGGTCGTGTTAGAAATGAGTGATCTAAATCCGATAGCTGTATTATCAACACCCGCAGTGTTTGAAAAAAGTGATTCCGATCCAACACCGGTATTATTACTACCAGTTGTATTCAAACCCAGTGATCCGAAACCCGTAGCAGTATTAAAACCACCCGTGGTGTTGAAAAAAAGTGAATTAAAACCGGTAGCCGTATTTTTTTCTCCGGTTGTATTTGACAATAACGCTTTTGATCCTATTGCCGTATTAAAAGAAGCCTGGTTATTCAACAAAGCTGAATCGCCTATCGCTACCAGGTTATTGCTGACAGTATTTAATTTCAACGCATCTATGCCAACAGCGATATTCGATTGCCCTGTTGTGTTATTTTCGAGTGCAGAGGTGCCAATGGCCGTGTTATTACTCCCGGTAGTATTAAAAAGAAGCGAGTTGCCACCGCTGGCTGTATTACTATTACCGGCAGTGTTGTTTCCAAGCGAACCGAGTCCGGCAGCAGTATTATTATTACCTGTGGTGTTCACAAGCATTGATGCAATGCCAAGAGCAGTATTATTGCTGCCCGTGATGTTGTTAGTAAGAGATGAACTACCAAGAGCAGTATTATTTTTACCTAAGTTGTTAAGACGCAATGATGCATTACCAACAGCAGTATTATTATTACCTGTGGTGTTACTGAAGAGTGATAAATTGCCAACAGCGACATTATTACTACCTGTGGTATTTGAAAAAAGTGATTTTGACCCTATGGCTGTATTAAAAGCGGCTTCATTAAGACCAGGCGTGTTCTCCTTATTATTAAATAAGGCCGAGTCTCCTATAGCTACTAAGTTGGCTGCATTCGTATTTGCTTTTAAAGCCCCAGTGCCGATAGCAATATTGCTGAAGCCGGTTGTATTGGCCTCGCCTGCCCGCAATCCCCATGAAATATTTCCTTTTGTGGGATGCAATTCACCCGCAACTATATTATTTACTCTGAAGCGCAATGGCTGATTATCTGTAGTTCCGAGAAATTGAATAGCCGAATTGGTGCCACTGTTGCCGATAAGGTTCCAGGTAGTGCTGGCAGTAGGAGCTGCAAGTCCGGATGTAATTTTACCGGCAACAGATTGCCAGATGGGTGAAACAGGTGTTCCTGTATTCACCAGTAATTGATTGGCGACGGAATCATAAACTATCAATCCTTTGGCTGGATTGGTGATGGCATTAATAGCAGAGGTACTCATCCTTGGTATAAGCAATCCTTTGCCCGGAGCAGTAATATCCAGTGCTGCAGAAGCATCGGGGGTAGTGGTTCCAATGCCCACTCCCTGGGAAAATGAACAATGAGTAACCAGGAACAAAATGTGTAATACAAATAAATTTTTTTTCATAAATAATCTTGCTTTGGTTAAGTATAATATCCATGCTTCTTCAGAAAAAAGAACTACGGTAATTTGTTTACCGTAGTTCTTTTAACAAAAGGTCTAGTTTGTTACTTTGATCAGCTTTTTTTCTTTATGCTCCTTACCCTGCATGATGCGAACGTAATAAGCTCCTGATACATACTTATAGCCTAAGCGTATGATTGAGCCGGAGATGACATTCCTGCGTGTATCCATAGTACGTCCATTCTGATCAAGCACCTGTAGCATGATCTCTTCTTTATTATTACTGTTTATTGTTATTGTAAAATAGTTATCAGTGGGATTGGGGTAAGCATTCACTTCTAAGCCATGTACTATCGCTTTGTCTTCGGATAAATTTTCCTGCTTAGTATTGGTAACAGGTGCGTTTATACTATTTCCCTGGATAACAATTACACTATTTGAACCAACTGCTGTTACAGGAAGAGTTGCGTCACTTGCTCCTGGTTGATTATCGTAAATGACGGTGCTGGTGATCTTATTATAAATCTTCATCCTTATTTTATCAACTCCGCTTCCATCCAATGCACCATCTTTTACCGTCATGGTAAATCCAATGCCACTTTGTCCCCCGGTAATTTTCCCGGTTCCTTTAAATTGCGCCATGGCACCATTGATCACGAGATAATCAAAATTCAGAGCATTGAATTCAAAAGATCCAACCTTAAATTCAAATTGTGTTTCGCCCTGTGGTTTGGATGTATTTTTATAATTAACCGCGAATCCATAACTAGCTTTTCCGGATGCTGAAGGATTGGACACGAGAGCACCTGCGGGTGAATTGAAATAACCACCGCCATAAGTGTAACCGCCATTGGGATCATAGATCACTACGATCGCTTCGAGATCACCATTCGTATTTGCAAAGGAAGTGGCACCGGTTTGATCGGTTACATTCATTTGTAATTTATAGACACCTGCTGTGTTGAATTTATAACTGCCGGTCACTTTTCCATTTTGATTGCCTGAAGGTTCTGTCACAGTTCCATTGGCAGCAGCAGAACCATCTAACAACCAATTAGCAGAATGTTTATTACCTGCTCTATCCCAGAATGTACCCGCAAGATTAACTGTTGAACCGATCTTAAATGGATTGCCTGATTGAGGTGCCGTGATGTTGTGCGCAACGAATACCTGTTTTGTTACACTTACCGCCGGATTGCAACCGTCATCAGCCGTAACAGTGATTGTATAAATGCGACCGTTACCAAGAGCTGATCTTTCTGCTCTTAATTGAACATGATGATCATCTATGACAATCCAGTCAGGATCAGTATCACCATCAGCTGTACCATTCACGGGTTCATTGCTGGTGATTGTAATTTTAACCGGCGTGTTGCTGACACAATTATCAAGCACCTGGTAGTTCAACGTTATATCCTGCATTGAATGATTGGGCGGGAACAATGATTCTCTTGATAAACTAAAGCCTATGATTTGCGGAGGTACTATATCATTTACAGTTATGATCTGGGTACAGACAGCAGTACTGCCATGACTGTCTGTAGCTACATAATTGCGGGTAAGGGTAAACCTGTTCGTACAAGTTTGATTACTGATAACATCACTTGCATGAGAAATTGTTACCACTTCGCAATTATCTGTAGCTTTTACCAAACTGATATCTGGTAACGGCACATCTGCTGCACAGCTTACAGTTAACGCAGAAGGACACTGTGTAATAACAGGCTTTTCATTATCAACAACAGTAATTACGAACGAACAAGACTCACCTGTAGACTCTGATTTAACAAGAATTGTATGTTGACCTACGGAAAAGAACGAACCTGAGGTAACAGGATTGTCCCCTTCAAGAAAAACAAGTGGTCCACAATTTCCGGTTGTGGTGGCCTCAAATTTTACGATGGCGCCGCACTTGCCCGGTTCGTTGTTTAAAGTAATGTTCTGCGGACAATTAATTGCACACACACCATAGCTGACTGTGATTAAGCTGGTACTGGATGTGCCCGTAACATAGGCATTTCCCCTTGCATCAATGGCTATATCGCTACCTGACGTTTTTGTGCCATTGTCAAATCTTGCAGAACCGATTTCATTTCCATCTGAAGCCCGATATTTGATCGTAAGTATATCCTGCTTTGCTGAGGAGGGACTGGTGAAACCTGTAACATACACATTGTTGGCTCCATCAACTGCCAGGGCAAGTGCTTCATCAAAATGAAAATCAAAATCAGCAAAACTTTTATCCCATAAAGCATTTCCATCTGATTTTCTATACTTAATTGTGGCCCATGCGTCCCTACCAAAAGTGTTACCGGTTACAATCACATTATCATCCGCATCTACAACAATATCGTTTGCCAGGCAATCGAAAACCCCACCTCCTTCTGATTGGCCTTTACCAAATTTTTTGTTCCAGATTTCATTACCGCTAATCCTGTCAAATTTAAACGTAGCAAATACCCTTGTGTTGATGTCATCGTCGGTAACTTCATCACTAAAACCCGTCACAAGCACGTTCCCGTCAGCATCCACGGCAATTGCTCTTGCTTCGTCATCTCTATGGAGACTCCCGTTGTAAAGATTTACCCACTGCTGTACCCCGTTGGTATTATACTTTATGGTGGTAAAATCATGTTCATGTACGTCATCACCATCCTTGGGTATATCACTGAAACCCGCCACATATACATCGCCGGTGAAAAAATCAACTGCCATAGCGTTGCCCCTGCTAGAAGCTACGTCATTGTGGGTCACAGCCCATTGCAGCACTCCATCTGTATTGAATTTTGCAGTATGTATCCGTTCGTCGGCATTAATTGCACTCGAACCTACTAATGTATTGCCTGTTATATACACGTTGCCAAATTGATCAATTCCGACTCCAACACCTGCATCTCCTAATCCTGATGGTCCATCATAAATCCGGGACCATAACTCTATTCCATCTGAATTATATTTAGCAATAAAAAAATCTCCTTCTGCTGTTTTACCATCGATGAAGCTACGGGCAATGACATAAATATTGCCCGCCTGATCTGCCGCCATAGCCAGCCCGATTGAAAAAAGCCCTGGAGCCACATCTATTGTCCATATTATATTACCTGAAGGGCTGTACTTTACGATTTTATTTTCTCCAGAGGCAACAATGTTACCATCCGAACTTATCAAAATAGCGTGTTTTGTAAAGGCGAATGAGCCATGAGATGGAATCACATTTGACCATCTTTCAACAAACTGTGCGTTTGAAGCCGAAGCAGTCAGCAACAGCACCAATGTCAATAATTGAAGCTTAATTTTTTTGGTAGTGATCATTTTTCTCATAAGTACATTTTTTAGTTAATTTTTGGTTTATAGAAATAAAGCTTACTGTATCCTTTCTTTTGTTGTGTTTAATAATGCTTCCAGCTTTTCAATTTTTTTTGTTAGACTTTCAATAAGAGCTTGTTGTTCCTGTACAGCTTTTACCAGTGGTACTACAAACGACTCATAGCTCAAGCTATAATGATCTTGTTCAGTTTTTGGTTTGATGATGCCGCTGAAATCATATCCTGTGGCGTTGGCTGCTTTTTCCACTTCCTGTGCAATAAAACCAGTGCGGCGAATAGAAGAAGCTTCATTATAAGAAGCCTGCCTGATATTACTGGAAGCGATTGCTGATTTATTATTCCCTGAATGATTTTGTTGTTCATCAAAACGTTTTACATCAAACTGGTAAGTAACAGGATGTAGTTGCATAATAAAGTCCAATCCTTTTACATCTTCTTTTACATGATATTTAAACCGGCCGTCGGAAGGAGTGGTAAAAGGCACCTGGCCTTCTATAACAGTTACTGCTCCATTTCCAATGCGAACTTTATTAGAAGCATTTACAATTGCTCCTTCTCCAATAGCCGTGGCATTAGTAAGGTTGTCTGCGCTAACATCTGCGCCAAACCCGACTGCTGTATTGGAGTTGCCGGTAACATTTGTTAATAATGAAAAACTGCCTAAGGCAGTATTTTGAAATCCAGTCGTGTTTGAAGCAAGTGATGAAGTGCCCCCAGCCGAATTATTAATACCAATAGTATTTGCCAAAAGAGATTGAAAACCTGCAGCGACATTGTTAAGGCCGGTTGTATTGGCAGAAAGCGATTGAGAACCAATTCCTGTATTATTCACACCGGTAGTATTCAAAAAAAGTGAAGCATTTCCATTGGCTGTATTTGAATTACCCGTGGTATTGGAAAAAAGCGCGGAAACTCCGGTAGCTGTATTAGCATTGCCAATCGTGTTGGAACGAAGCGATTGAAAACCTGCAGCTGTATTATTATCGCCTGCTGTGTTGGCTCCAAGGGATTGGAAGCCGGTAGCTGAATTACGACTACCTGTAGTGTTTGAAAAAAGTGATGCAAACCCAGCAGCAGTATTGCTATTACCTGTCGTATTGGAAAAAAGGGATTGAAAGCCGGTGGCTGTATTAACACCACCTGTAGTATTGAAAAAAAGTGATTGATAGCCTGTTGCCGTATTACTTTCACCTGTAGTATTTGAAAATAATGAATGGCTGCCCATAGCTGTATTAAATTTGCCCGAAGTATTTGAAAAAAGTGATCGAATGCCGGTAGCTGTATTGTCTTCGCCGGTGGTATTGAAAAAAAGAGAAGCAAACCCAGTAGCAGTATTATTAGCACCCGTGGTATTGGAATCAAGTGCAAAACTTCCAAATGCAGAATTAAAAACACCTGTGGTGTTGGAAAAAAGTGATTGAAAGCCGGTAGCTGTATTATCGTTACCCGTAGTGTTTGAAGAAAGAGCCTGGGACCCGATAGCGGTATTAAATCCTCCTGTAGTATTTGAAAAAAGTGATCCTCCACCATAAGCAGAATTAGCACTGCCAATGGTATTGTGAAAAAGTGACCGGGTGCCGGTAGCGGTATTAGAACTACCAAGTGTGTTACTAAATAATGATTTTGATCCTATCGCGGTATTAGAAACACCGAGAGCACCCGGAACAGGATTGTCTTTGCCATTGTTATATAATGCGGAATCTCCTATCGCCACTAAATTGGCGCCCTCCATGTCGAATTTTAAAGCATCGGCCCCAATGGCAATATTGCTAAAACCTGAAGTATTTGCTCCGCCTGCACGTATCCCCCAGAAAATATTTCCTGTTATCGGGTGAAGCTCCCCTGCCAGTATATTATTTATCCGAAAATGCAAGGGCTGGTTATCTGTAGTCCCGACAAACTGGTTGGCAGGATTGATGCCGCTGTTGCCGGTAAGATTCCACCCACCACTACTGTTGTTGCTTGCGATTGCTTGCCAGTTGGGTGCCGCAGCAGTTCCTATATTTACCATCAGTTGATTGCCTACAGAATCATAAACCATTAAACCCCTAGCCGGGTTAGTGATAGCATTAATGGATGCTATATTCATTCTTGGTATCAGCAATCCTTTGTTGGTAGCGGTAACATCCAACTCTGCAGATGCATCGGGTGCGGCAGTTCCAATACCGATGCCCTGTGAAAATGTACAATAAGAAACCAGGAGTAAGATTTGTGCGATCAGTAATTTCTTCTTCATAGCATTTGGCTTGGTTGAGTAATTGAATAATTGTATTATTAACAGCTGGCTCTTTGTCTAACAAAGGAATTTTAGTCAACCCTCATTTATACATGTAAGGATTTAGTGAATATTGCTCATCACTTCCTGAAAGTAAATTTGTGATTCTAAAAGAACATTTTTAGTGCCCAAAAAAAGGCAGAGCATCACTTATATTGGGGATTAAACAGAGGGGTTTCTATTTCTAATTTTCTACTCAACAGTTACGAGAGTGATCTATTTTGAATTGTAAAATAATGTTCAAGAAGAGAGTCGTTAAAAGCTTCTGGAAAAAAATGCATTTATTCCATGAATATGTTGATGAGTAAATTGAATGAAATTATTTGGAATCCGGTTAGATAATTTTTCCAACTCGGCGACATAACGGCTTTCCTGGACTTATACTATCCTTTCCTTCATCGCTTTTGAAACAACCTCAGTTAGTGATGCCACGTGAAGTTTCTCATAAATTTTTTTGATATGGCTGCGAACAGTTTCATAACTGATAAGAAGTTTATCGGCTATCATTTTGTGGCTTAATCCATCTACCACACAGCTCAAAACTTCTTTTTCCCTTGGAGTGAGATTATAATCCGGTACTTGCTCGGGCTTTATATGATGAGGGATTTGCTGCAGCTTATTCATTACCTTCCTGGCAATAGCCGGTGACATAGGAGATCCACCATACTGAAGTTCCCGAACGGCATCAATAAGTCTTGTATTCAGATGAATTTTTAAAATATAACCCGAGGCGCCAGCACAAATAGAATCAAACACCCTGTCATCATCTTCAAAAACTGTCTGCATCAAGATCTGTATATGCGGCATTTCTTTCCTAAGAACCTTTACGGCTTCGATCCCCGTTATACCCGGCATTTCAATATCCATAAGTACCAGATCAGGTCTGCAATCTTTTACATCCTGTAAACAGTCCAGTCCATGAGAAAATATTCCCACGACTTCAAAATCCGGAACTGTATTCAATAACAATCCTATACTGTCACGGATGTTTTTGTTATCATCAAATATGGCGATTCGTAAACTCATAATTATGTTTAAAAAGCAAGATTCTTCTTTTTTGGCCTTTAATATATCCCCAAATCAGGGCATTGGGAAATCCAATTCCACTGAAGTGCCTGTGCCCGGCTGGCTTTTCAGGTTTAATGTTCCTTTCATTTCTGCCGCCCTCAATTGCATATTTCTTAAACCATTACCTCTATTTCCATTCAACAATTTCATTCCTTCTGAAGAATTTGTGACACAAAAACCTTTGCCATTGTCACTAATTGTCATGTGGAAGTGATTCTCAGAATGCTTTATGTGGACACTCACATGTGTGCAATCAGAATATTTCACCGCATTATTAATTGCTTCTTTAAATATCAGAAAAAAGTTTTTCCTTTTCGTCACTTCCAGGTGAAAATTCAAGATACCAGCATAATACTGAAAATTGAAGCTGATATTTTTCGACGCCAGCAAAGGCTTGGCAAAAGATTCCATGCGCTGTAATATGGCATCCATACTATCATTGCGGGGATTGATGGCCCAAACAATATCATTCATCTCAGTAATCATCTCGCTTGATGTTTCATTGATTTTATTTAATGTTTGCTCTAAATCTTCTTTCCGCTGTTGTTGATTATAAACCTTGGCTATTTGACCGTACACAGAAATGCTGCTTAATGCGGAGCCCATATTATCGTGAAGGTCCCGGGCAATTTTGCCTCTTAGTTTTTCTTCAGTTAAATATTTGAAAATACGTTCAGCGCAAATAACTGCGATTTTTTCCAGCAACCGCAAATCGTAAACATTATAGAAATTCTTCTCCGAATTTTCGGAATCTATGACACCAAAAACTTTTCCCTCTACAAAAATGGGAACGGCAATCTCCGATAATCTTGCTTCGTCATCCACAATGTAACGGTGATCTTTTTTTGTATTCTTAATGATTTCGGCTTTTCCTGTCTGCGCTACTGAACCGACGATTCCTTTGCCTGATTCTATTTCAATGGAATTAAGAATAACACGGCCATTGGGATTTTTAGGGCCAAACGCCGCTCTTTGAATCAACACATTTCTTTGCTCATCTTTTTCGTATACAACACAATCGGCGAAGCCTAATTTGTTCACGCAATTTTTTGCAATATCCCATAAAATATCTTCAATGGTATTATGTCCGTATAAGGACGTAGCAAATGCACTGACTAATTTCTCTCTCTTTAACTTTTGCTGTAATGAATAAATGAAGCGGTATACAAAAGCCGTCAACAAGAAAATAAGTGTAGCAATAAACCACTCGCGTTTCCATAAAGGCGGCACCACTTCTATATTAATCTTCGCATACTTATCTCCCCAAATACCAGGTTGCGAGGTGGCTCTTACTTTAAAAGTATAGTTGCCTCCCTGGAGATTTGAGAACTGCGCAAAGTTGCGATGACCAGTTTCTACCCAATCTTTATCCCATCCTTCTAATTTATAAGAGTATTGAACATTTCGGGCAGTGCTAAAAACGGGTGCCGAAAACTCTATGGTAAAATATTTCTGGTTGTACTGAAGCCTGATATTTTTTTTTGTTAGCCAGTCGCTATATGAAGTATCAAAAATTTTAAAATCAGTAAGAAGAATGACAGGTTGATTATCCCTTTCTTTTATAGTTGCAGGATTAAATTCAATAAAATAATTAAGACCACCGGTATACATGTTACCGTTATTGTCTTTATAAATGTAACCAGTAATCCCCCCGGATTTTTCCAGGTCCGGAAGCATATAGGACGAATAAGATTTACGCAATACATCATACTTGTGCAGGTTCCCATTACTGATCATCCACACGTTCCCCTGGATATCGGTTTGTAAACCTTCCAAAAGATTATTTGTGGAAAGTATATGTATGAATTCTTTTGTAGTCACATTAAAATAATGCAACCCGCCGCCGAAAGTGCTTACCCATAAATTTCCACTTTGGTCTTCTGTGATATCATATACATTATCATTGCTGATAGTAGAAGCGTCTGACGGATTATTACACAAGTGAGTTACACGTGGCGAAAAATGTTTTATCCATTCCCCCAGGCCGAACCTGGCAGTAGCAAGCCATATGTCGCCTTTCCTGCTTTTATAAAAACGATGAATCAGGTTATCTTTCAGATTAAACTGTGAAATGATTTTCTTAACTGTATCGGTTCTTGAAACCCAGCGCTGTTCTACCAGATCATAATATGCAATGTAATGGCCATAAGGAGAAACCAGCAACACTGGATGATTATCAATTGTGTCCCTCACCACAGAAACTACCCGTGAGTCAATAATACCATGCATGACGGGGTCTTTATCAGTGTTGGGTAAAAGGGAAGCATGATTCGTTTGTTCATTATAACGGAACAGTGAATAGTTCGTGCCAATATAAAAGCTACCATCGACATCTTTAAAGAACTTGGTCACTGATAGCCTCTTGCCTTTATATAAAACAGGCTTGAAAATAAAACTATTGCTATTAGCAGGGCGTATATAAATCCCCTCGCTTGTGCCGATCCAAAGATTGTCTTGCCCATCCTTATAAAAATCATAAATGACTACGTCTTTTTTTTCTCCATTCTGATCTTTAACTGCAGGCAGAAATTTTTGCTCAAGGTATTGCAGCCCCGGATGATAAATACTAATGCCCCTGTTAGTGCCCAGCCAAATCATTCCCCGACGATCAAGATAAACATGATTTACACAATTGTCGGCAATAGTGCCTTCAAGAGAACCATCATATTGATAATTTAAAAATCGTTGCTGTTTTTTATCATAGATGTGAAGGCCTTTATAACGACCGCCCATCCAAATTCGCCCGCTGTTATCTTCTGTAAAACTCAGGATCTCGTCATTGTCAAAACTAAATGGTTTTTTTTCCTGTTGAAATATTTCTTCTTTGCCTGATGAAGAATTATAATGATACAGAACTTTATCCCATGAACCGTACCACATATTTTTTTCGTTGTCAGAAAAAATGGCCGTTACAGTAGCATGAGGCAGTTTGGCATAAAGATCCTTATAACGACTATCCATTTCATAAGAAAGGTTGTCAGGGTTTATTTTCAGAATGCTGCCACCGGCCCTGCCTACCCAGATAATACCATTTTTATCCATAGACAGGGCCTGGATAGTTTTGGTACCCTCTTTTACAGGTGTTTCAAATCTTTCTGTCAGAGGATTAAAACGCACTACCCAATTGCCTCCTGTACCCAGCCACAAGTAACCCTTTGCATCGAGCAACAAACATGTGATGATATTATCAGGAATAGAGTTACTATCGGAAACCTGGTGTTTGTATTGCCTGAACTGGTGTGCAGGAGGTTGGCGGTAATCATATTTTGTCAACCCACCATCAGCGGTAGCAATCCATAAAATATCTTTTTTATCTTCCACCAGATCGGTAATGATATTACCTGATAGCCCTGAACCATTATCCTGCTGTTTTCGAAAAATAGTGAAGTATTGGCCATCGTAACGATTCAATCCATCGTTGGTACCAATCCACATAAAACCTCGCTGATCCTGTACAAAGCAATTCACTTTATTATTGGACAAGCCATTTTGAATAGTAAGTCTTTCAAAATAGAGAGATGGTTTTTGTGCAAAAGCGCAGTAATTAAAAAGCAGGAAAATCATGCCCATCTTTAAGCGCAGAACCATGTTATTCGCGGGGTATTTGGGTAAATGTATCAAACCCTTCAAAAGCATCCGGATGCAAATTCGATAAATATTGTTTCGGCCGTCTATTCAGGAGAGTGATTTAAAAATTTCACCTGAGGGGCAGTAAAATTAGAATATTTTTATTAAGTACTTACTCAATCATTTCTTTTAATGATTCCTCAAACTTATTTTCAATTAAATCGTGACAATAATAAGTTTCGTTATTCAACTCAGCTATAACGTGTTGTTTATTGTTTCTTTTGTGATGTTTCATAGCAGTATGGGCCATAATGGTTCGTAGCCACCTCAAAAAGGAAGTCATTTCATGTGCGCAAGCCGGAGAATGATTTATGATCTGCCTAAAAATTTTCAGAAACCCTTCATTGAGTATTTCTATAGCCTCATCATAACCAGCGGCGTAATAATCACAAGTGATCATAGCATGGCCGTAAAAAGAGTTGTATATTTTTTTCTGGCTCTTTCTTCTATTTAGAGCACAACCCTTTATATGCCGGTCAAACTCCTTTGGAGATAGAACACACTCATATTTTTTCATGCTGCCACCTTCCTTTCATTGTTTTTGCGGTTCGGCGTAAACAAAATCATCGAGTATTACAAGATCGTGCTGGCCGCCTGCCGAAATATCTTTTTGTCCATCAGATAGTATGCCATCATGGTTCACTTGCACTTTTGTGATGTGCTCATTACCTGGAAAATATACTCCGAGAAAAGAAAAACTGGATGCCGCTGTATGCGATGGCACAAAAAATTTACCCAAACTTTTTTCACCTTCAAAAAACTCCAATGAGGTAGAGTTAGGTAGATCTACATCACTAAACACAATGCCAACTCCCTTTGAAAAAGCAGCAGTTCTTTCTCCTGCGACCTGGAACCCGATGGGCCATAAATTGGCCGATATATTTGCAAAGGCCTTAGTCCCGCTGAATGTTGAAAACTCTCCGGAGGAAGCCGGATCGATATCGCTAAAATTGGTACTGCTTACCCGGAACTCACCTACACCAGCCGCATAGATCAATCCTCTTTGCTGGGAAACTGGTGCACCCGATGTTGTCGGATTGAAAAAATCATTGGGTAATGCCTTTCCTATCATATTATCCGGAACCCCATCCCAGTTAATCTCACGCCGGCCACTAGTGACACCTGGTGTCGTATTTAGATTACCAAGCAGGTTACGAAAATCGGTCATTGTGCCACTTATGTCGCCGGTGGCTTTAAAAACCTGGGGCTGCTTTTCGTTACTTTCTTTTTTACAGGAAACAAGTACAATGATCAGCAAGCTTGCAATCAGGGCTAGAATATACAAGGGAACAAAAAGTTTTTTCATAAAAAGGTTTTTGGAATTCAAATTTCCATGGATGATGAGTGAAATCCTATCCCCGAATGTGGGGATAAAAAGAAACCCCGGAGAACCGGGATTTCTGAATTCACCAAAATTACCGCCCTAAAAAATATCTTTTATTTAATAGCAGAAGAGTGGCTATTAATTTCGAGGTTCACTGTAAATGAAGTCATCCATAATCACCAGGTCTTCACGACCACCGTTAGAGAGATCATTTTGTGTGGGAGATAACGGGGCGCTTCCACTGATGATGCGAACACGGGTTACTTTTTCGTTGGGAAAATAAACACCCAGGAATGAAAAACCACCGGGATTATTATTGCCGATGTTAGGCACTTTAAATGAACCCAGCAGTCTGTCGCCATCATAAAATTCCATCGAAGTAGAAGAAGCATTGTTGACATCGCTAAAAACCACACCAAATCCCTGCACAGTGGCATCTATGTCTGTGCCTGGTATCTTAAAGGAGTTATCGGTAATGGTGCTGCCGACAGCAATAAATGTTTTTTGCGGACTAAAGTCATTGAACTGGTCGTCATACGTTGAGTTAATAAAGAAAAAATCATTATTACTGACACTGAAACCGCTTCCTGGAGTGGTACTAATAAGTCCTCTTTTCCTTCCATCGAGCGCAGTAGGATCACTAGATCCAAAAAAATCGCCGGGAAAAAGATTGTTATTGGTTTTATCAGCAGGTACAGCATCCCAGTTTACTTCCCTGTGACCACCCGTTGCACCAGGTATAACATTCACCGGACCCAGCAAATCACGAAATTCACTCAAAGCAGCGCTAATATCTCCTGCTGCTTTAAAAACAATTGCTTCCGGCTTTTGCTCGGGCCCTGGGTTTTCTCCCGTCTGTAATAATGATTTATTTTCCGGTTGATCTTTCATATAAGAAGGATCCCTGGAACAACTTGCAAATGACGCAAAAACTACTGAAGCCAGGATAAGTTTAGTTGATACTTTCATAATAAAATTGTTGTTTGATATATTTTTTGTCATCAGCAAATATGAAATAATAGAAAGGTCTTTAGAATAACCGAAACAGGTGGAAGAGATGACTTAACCGGGGGAGGTTACAGATGGTGATAAATGATAAATAAATATGACCATTAAAATTTTAGAATAAACATTTTATCCTGTCTGCTTCTCTATAAAAAATAATGGAGCCGCTATGGGCTCCATTATAGTTTTCATGGACACAATTCACTATTAATTCATCACCTGCACTTTTCCATGAATCACTTTGTCTCCAATGGTCAGTTTGTATACTAATGTAGTACTCGCAACAGTTCTTCCTTTCGTATATTGAACTGTTTTAGGAATACCTGCATCTACCATACCACTGAATAATAACGCGATTCTTTGTCCGGAGATGTTATAGATTTCCAACGTTGCTTTCCCATTGATCGGAGAGACAAATTGGAAGTTTACTTTATCGCTGAACGGATTTGGATAAGCTTTCATCTGAACTTCATTCACTGTTTCCATAGCTGGCTGGCCAGAAGTTGTACCGCTACTAGGTAAACTATTGTTTACAATTAAGGATGAAGGATCTTTAAAAGGTATAGAACCTGTTTGTATGCGACAACCATCAAAGGCATTGTTGAACACATCAACTGCTGTTGCTACATCCGCACAATTAACCGGCACACTTACTCCACCCAGTATATCATTAGCAAGCTTAAACAAACCTGCGACTGTATTTGGATAATCAAAGGCATCATTGTTATTATTAAGGAATACAACAACAGCATGAGGGAACCCAAATTTTTCTTCTGTTCCGGGTTGAGCAACACCGCTACCGCAGAATGTTTGTCTATTTGTGATGATAGTATCCTGTACGATCTGACTACCAAAAGTTGGATCTTCAGATAAATTGAAATATAGCGTGATGGTTTGAGCGAGAAGCGTGTTGAGTATCTTACCTAATGTTTGTGGCTTTGTACTTAATGGCACATTACCCCAGGTATTTGGCTGAGTAAATGTGGCAAAACCTTTTAAGGCGCATGCATTACCACCACCTGGCAACAGCTTATAAATATTTGCCCCACTTCCGCCAGTTACATCAC
>DASTZB010000483.1:0-11231 GCA_035764525.1 Chitinophagaceae bacterium
GCACTACATCATGTGATGAAGTATTTAAAAATCTAAAGAATCCATATTACATCGGAGATGATCCTGCTCTTACGCAAACTTCGGGATGGCTGGATGCCTGGCAGTCTATGCCAAGTGAATATGCAGTTGCTGCTAAAACAACCAGTGATGTAGTCGCTGCTGTTAATTTTGCCCGCACTCATAACCTGCGATTGGTAGTAAAAGGGGGAGGACATAGTTACCAGGGCACTTCAAATTCTGCCGATTCATTACTGGTATGGACGAGAGCGATGAACAAAATTGAACTGCATGATAATTTTGTTGCCGATGGATGCGCAGGTAAACAATCACCGCGGCCAGCAGTAACTATTGAATCAGGTGCAAAGTGGTTACAGGCATATACCGAAGTAACAACCAAAGGCGGCAGGTTTGTGCAGGGTGGCGGTTGTACTACGGTTGGTGTTGCGGGTTTAATACAGGGTGGTGGGTTTGGCAGTTTTTCCAAACATTATGGGTTGGCCGCAGCAGCGTTGTTGCAGGCTGAAATTGTAACAGCAGATGGTTCAGTAAAAATTGCAAATGCCTGCACCAACCCTGATCTGTTTTGGGCACTCAAAGGTGGTGGCGGCGGCAGCTTTGGTGTTGTTACAAAACTAACTTTAAGAACAAGAGAATTGCCCGAAAACTTTGGTGTTGTATTCGGTAAGATAAAAGCCAGTTCAGATGAAACCTATAAAGAATTAATTAGTAAAGTGATGATATTGTATCATGATAAATTATTTAACCATCACTGGGGAGAACAAATAAGATTCCGGGGTAATAATACAGTTGAGTTTACTATGTTATCTCATGGGCTTACAAAAGAAGAAATGAATGAATCATGGCAATCTTTTGAAGCCTGGGTTAAATCAAATCCAGGATACACCTTTGAATCGCCATTAACTATTATTACATTTCCTGCGCAACACATGTGGGATGTTGATTTTCTTAAACAAAATCTGCCCGGTGTAGTTGCAACAGATGACCGTGCGAATGCTCCTGCATCAAATGTTTACTGGGCGAGCAACAAAAGTGAAGCAGGCCAATTCATTCATGCATATCGTTCAGCATGGTTACCTGCTTCTTTACTCGAAAAAAATAATCATAATAAATTAATTGATGCATTATTTGCAGCCAGCCGTCATTGGACCTTTTCACTTCATTGCAATAAAGGATTGGCAGGAGCGCCGAAAGAAGAAATCAGGGCTGCAAAAGATACAGCTATGAATCCTGATGTGTTAACTGCATTTGCATTGGCGATTGTTGCAGGTGAAGGCGGACCTGCATTTAAGGGCATCACGGGTCATGAACCTGATTTAAAGAAAGCACAATATGAAGCGGAGCGGATCAATAAAGCAACAGAAAAGTTATTGGAAGTTGCGCCTGATGCCGGATCGTACTTTTCTGAAAGCAATTATTTTGAACCCAACTGGCAGAAATCTTTCTGGGGTTCTAATTATAAAAGATTAGCAGCAATAAAAAAGAAGTATGACCCTGATGGTCTCTTTTTTGTCCGTCATGGTGTAGGCAGCCAAGAATGGAGTGATGATGGTTTTACAAGAATTCATTAATAACGCTGTTGTTGATGATCAGGTTTAAGAATAATTCAGAAAAAAGTAAATTTCACCAATAACACAAACAAGATGATGTTTCTTCTCTGACTAGTTTGAGAAGAAAGCACTAATCCAATTGCAGTACTACGATATTGCAAACACATATAACCCACTTTTTCTTAAGAGATTTTGCGCTTGTTGCCCGTTGTTGTTGGTCGCCTGACCAACGACCGATAAATGCAAGGAATAAACTTTCGTATATTTAAGAGTTGGCTGTAACCATTGACACAATCCTAAAATAAATGAAACCATGACTTCATTTATCAAGTTGACTGCTGCTTTTTCTTTTTTACTACTTTCTAGTTTTATAACATTATGTGGACAGGCCTCAAAACAAGGTTTGATAGTTGGTAACTGGGCATTTGAAAAATTTGAGTTTAGTGGGCAGCTTGCCAATATCCCGCCGACAGAAGAAAAGAAAGCAAATGATTCAAATAAAGGGCTTGTGATAAAATTTGCATCCGACAACAAATGTTCATCAGAACAAAAAGGCGGTATGACAATTAATAATTCTAAAGGTACTTATAAGTTATTACCCAATGACAAATTAATCTTCATTGGTGACACTGTCAAAATAATTCAATTAGACAATACATATTTGAAACTCTACAGAAATGACTTAAGCCCAATAATTATTTTTAGACGACAATAACGCCAAAAAAGAAAATTGCACCAACAACACTCATGACATGTCTGCAGATTGTGGTGCTGAACTATATCAGTATAAATCCGAATTTTGTATAACAACGGCACAACTCAGTAGCATAAATAAACAAGTGATGTGTACGACGCCAGTATCTCTTTGTATAAATATACGCTGGTTACCAATTTAAGTTCATACAAGAAGTTGCGTATATTTAAGAGTAATAGGCTAAGGAATTACAATCTGGATATATGGAAGTACATCATCATCCCAAAGTTGAAAAGAAAAATTTCAAAGAATATTTTCTGGAATTCTTAATGATATTTCTCGCAGTAACAATGGGTTTTTTTGCAGAAAGTTTACGGGAACATATTGCAGACAAAGCCAAGGAAAAAGAATACATCAATAGTTTGGTTTCAGACCTGGATAATGACATAAAAGTTATTGATCACCAGATGCTAAATTTTGAAACAAGTCTGGCCCAACTGGATAGTTTGGTAAAAATGCTTAAAGATCCGCGTGTAAAAGAATTTGGAGCTGATATATATTACTTTGGACGACAGGCTGCGATACCTGCTGTTCGTTTTCTAACAAATGACCGCACATTACAACAAATGAAAAATTCCGGCAGCTTCCGGCTCATACGCAATGATCGAGCTTCCTCCGCCATTATTGATTATTACCGCAACCTTAATTTAATTGAGGTAATTCAAACTCTTGATATAAATCTTCAGAACGAGTATCGCAGGATAGCGATAGATATATTTGATCCAATCGTTTTAGAAAACTATATTAATTTAGAAAATATGGAAAATTTAGAAGATTCCTCCTCTTCAGAGCGTCCAGTCGGACACCCCGCTTTGTCGACTTATGACACAAAACAGTTAGCCCGGTTGGCCGGAATGGTAGCTTACATAAGGGGTACAAGACATGCATATGTCAGTTTCGAAAAAATAATGAGAAAAAAAGCTTTGAAATTAATTGAATTGCTTAAAAAAGAATACCACTTAAATCTTAAATAATATTATCCGTTGTGGTGTTCAGGTTTAAGAATAGTTCAGAAAAAAGGAAATTTCTTTTCAGACGAGTCTAAGAAGAAAGCACTAATACAATCGAGGTACTACGATATTGCAATCACATATAACCCACTTTTTCTTAAGAGATTTACGCCTGTTGCTATACTCTATATGACTAACGTTATATTGCTTCTGTTTCTATTTAACCCAACTTTGTTTCCTAAAATAAAAAGAATGAAACACTACGTGGAAACACAATGGACGGGCAAGATGCAGTTCAATGCCCTTGTGAATGGTCATACCCTGGTTATGGATGGCCCCGAAAAAGTGGGCGGTGAAAATAATGGCCCGATCCCCAAGCCTTTTGTGCTTACTGCACTCACAGGATGTACAGGTATGGACGTGATCGTCTTGCTAAGAAAAGCAGGCAAGCATGTCAAAGATTTTATTCTGAAAGTGGAGGGAGAGATCAGTCCGCAGCCACCGATTGAATACACCGGGATCCATTTAGTATACGAACTCAATGGCGATGAAAATGTGCAGGAAGATGTTTTGAATGCGATTAATAACTCACAGGAAAACATCTGCGGTGTCAGCAAAATGCTGAAGAGGATATTACCATTGACGTGGGAAATCGTGTATAATGGCAACCAAATTTTCAATAACAAAAAAAATCACATCCTGAAGGGCATCTCCGGCTAATCATATAAGCGCACCCTAATTTTACACCATTGTTTGTGTTTAGGTTTAAGAATAATTCAGAAAAAAGGAAATTGCACCAACCGTACAAGCTTGATAATGTCTGCAAACGGTGTTGTGGATGGAGAGTACTATATAAGTATAAATTGGAATTTTGGACATTAACAACGGAATAAATAAAGTAGCTTTAAGTTGTGGCAACACACGAGTAAGCTTATTTGACCTCAAAATGGATGCAATTATTTCTAAAGGAAGATTTCAGCTCGGACAAGGACTTTTGGTGACAATGTTCATAATTGGGCTTTTCTTCTTTTCAAGCTTTCTATTTCGAAATGCCTTATCATATCAATATTTACAGATCGACCGCCTAATTGCAGCGATAGTTTTCACCTTAGTTTTATTGTACATCATCTTTAAAGGATTGGAAGAGTATAAAGCAGTAAATATTTATGAAAGTCACTTGAAAATAAAATGGTTATTCGGACTAATTTCTGTACGTCTTAACAAAGCCATTCTAAATCAATTCGGACAATGTTCAGTAAGAAAAATTAATTACATATATCTAAAATCAGACAAGTTCGACGTCTTGCTAAATGAAAATTTAATTGAGAACAACAATGAACTCATTGAGCAATTAAGAGAATGGCAGATAAGAAGACGAGATAATCTACCTGTTAGTGAAATTTCAAAAGTTGAAATGAAAATAGGTGGAACTGCTTTAATGATTGCGGGTTTGTTTATGTTTGCGGGAATTGTTTTTGTCTCCTATATCAATCCAATCTCAACGACTGATAATGGCATTCTTTCCCCTGTCACGGGACACCTTAGTAAAGAACCTGACATAAAAAAGCCTTCGTTCAGGAGTTCATCAAAGAATGTAACATTTGAATTACAAGAGTATCCCTCAATACGTTTTGAAGTCGGCAATCCTGGATATGAAGCTATGAATTTAAATACCTTGTCGCAATACAAGCTGGGAGATAATATTACTTTGCTAGTTACAAAAAATGAATACTCAAAAAAACTTAAACGAGTAAATGAGCCAACATTTAGTGAAAAGCATTTTAATTGGTCAGATGTCCATACCTATGGTATTGAAATCAGCAATCAGAAAGTACTTCGGCTTGAAGAATTCAATAAAGAGGCTCTTAATATGAGACAAAATAATAAAAAGTGGGGGACCGTTGCAATTGCTCTGGCGGTCTTTGTGTTTTTGGGTGGACTGAAAGCCTTCCGCTAACAAACGCATTTGTTCTATTGGGGCTTACGAATACCGGGTTCAACGTTTGGTTCGCTGCTCAGCATTTGTCGACTGACATAATTCTATTGACAAACGGAATAAAATTTTATCGTTAGCAACAATAATCAGCATTCGTCGCCGAGGGGCGACGTTTATAAACTTCCCCAGCGACCGCAAAGCCCTAACGCTAGCAGCATTCTTTTTTGACACAACAATTTTCCTACCTTCAAACATGGAAAAACAAATCACATCGATTATTAAAGTCCTCCAACTTGCAGAGCGACTGAAATTTGAACTAAGACATAGCTACACTTCAAGCGGGAGACAGGAAAGTGTTGCCGAACACACCTGGCGAATGTCTCTAATGGGTGTTTTGATTGAGCCTTTGCTAAAACAAAAAGTTGACACAGCCCGACTTTTAAAAATGATTATTCTTCACGACTTGGTTGAAGCGGAAGCCAGGGACATATCGGCGTTAGACGTGCTACGCAATCCCTCACTCAGACTTCAAAAAGAACAAAGGGAGAAGCAGGCGATAGAAAACTTGCGGAAAACCTTAGAAGAAACAAACGGGCAAGAAATTTATGAGTTGTTCTACGAGTTTGAAAACAAAGAGACGTATGAAGCTAAAGTAGCAAACGCATTAGACAAATTGGAAGTTCAATTACAACATAATCAAGCGGATTTTTCGACCTGGGAGGAGATTGAGTATGACATGTCATACATGATGGATAAGCATGTTCTTTTTGACGAAACGTTGTTTGAATTAAAAAGACAAATTGAAGATGAGGCTGAGCAAAAAATGAAAAATGCAGGTGTTGACACAAACACAGTAAGACAACGAGTTCTGAGATAAAGGTACCGATAACAATCAGCTTTGCAAAAGTTGGGCTGAAGAACAAAGACAATCAACTTCATTAATTCTAATGAAGGATCGCCCCGCATCAGCAGAACGATTTAATTCTTTGCAAGATCAGAATGCTTTTGCTTTTACTAAACCTTCTTTTACCAGTTGGTCGAATACCGGTTTAAAATATTTATTATTTACCAATTGAAGATCCTGTTTTCTTTGGGCCACTTCTTTTTGTAAATTTTCTGCTCTCTGTACCTGGAGATTTGATGGTGGGGCTTCCTGGCCGGCCACTGCTCCATATACATCGCTTATTTTTTCTCTTAGTCTTTGCTCATCTGCAAAAGGTGCTTTTTGTTTTGTTGCCAGCAACTGGCTCCGTTGTTCTTCCAGCTTCATGTTATATTCTATCATCATCTTTTTAATGGATGAATCTTTTACTTTGTCCAGATTCTCTTTTATCATTTTTTGCTTATCATTGATATCATCTACTGTGGCTGCCAGGTCTTCATGCATTTTATAAAGTTGCATGGCAGTTTTATACTGCAGTTGCCGGTCCGCCAGTGAGAAATCTTTATTTTTATTATCATGTACGGTTTTCAATGGTTGTATATATTCTTTATCTCCCACTATGAGTTTGATTGTATAATCTCCCGGTAATACCATAGGTGCCACAAATCCGCCAAAGTCTAATTTTGTACCGCCACTTGCTACTTTCGGTGGTTTCATTCGCAGATTCCAGTAAACTTTATTTATTCCCTTCCTTTTGCTGCCAGGTATGGATTGTACCAGCTTTCCCTGCTCATCATAAATTTCCACTCTTACATCACCTGTATTCACCCGTTCTTTCAAATAATATTGTATGGGAGGAATGGAAGCAGGATTTGGCGCCACCCATCCACTGGTACTGGGAAAACCAGTGGGGCCAAACTTACCGTTGTTCAGTTCAATCGGATCGTTCGGAAAAAGATAAACCTCTTTATCCACTATATCTTTTTTCAAAGATCGCATTGGGGTAATGTCATCGACAATAATAATACCACGACCATGTGTTGCCAATACAAGATCATTCGTGGTTGGATGAATCTGTATATCTCTGATCAAAGCATAGTCAGGGATATTATTTTTCATTCTGAACCAATTGATCCCGCCATCGGTTGTTGCAAATAATCCCATTTCGGTTCCGAGAAAAAGCAAATCCTTGTTCACAAGGTCTTCCTTTATTTTATGAGCAAATCCTGTGAACTCTGTGCTGTTGATCAGTTGCCATGTCTTGCCCATATCTGTTGATTTGCCAAGATAAGTCTTCAAATCACCAAACATGTGATTATCAAAAGTGGCATAAACGGTATTCTTAGTAAATCGACTGGGCTCAATACTGCTGATCCATGTTTCGGCAGGAATGCCGGCTGCTGCATAGTTTTTTGAAACATTGTTCCATGTCTTTCCGCCATTCATTGTGTATTGAATATTTCCATCGTCTGTTCCTATCCATATAATATTTTCATCAAGGGGAGACTCAGCAATAGTAAAAATGGTGCAATGATTTTCAGCGGAGGTGTTATCTGCACTTAATCCTCCGCTTTCTTCCTGTTGTTGTTTCTTTTTATTATTGGTAGTAAGGTCCGGTGAAATTTTTGTCCAGTTATTTCCGCGGTCAGTTGATCTATAAAGAAATTGCGAACCCACATATAGATTTTTTTTATTCTTAGCGCCGGTTACAATTGGTGTGTTCCAATTCCATCGAAGTTTTTCATCATTAGGACCTTCCTGTGGTTTTATAGAAACTGATTTAAAACTGTTGAGGTTTATCCTTCCTATATTACCACCTTGTGATTCCGCATAAGCAGTATTTGCATCTTCCGGATCAGGTACAGCCCAAAAACCATCGCCGCTATAAATTGCTTTCCAATCGCCATTGCCAATACCACCTGGCTTTGCAGAGGGGGCTATCCAACTACCATTATCCTGCAATCCACCGTATATCCGGTAAGGATCATTATTATCCACTGCAACATGATAGAACTGACCAACCGGAAGGTTTTGAATGAACGACCATGATGCACCGCGGTCAAGACTTAAATAAACACCCCCGTCAGTACCAAGGTACATTTGATTTGTGTTGTTTGGATTTATCCATAACGCATGGTGATCACTATGCACCCAACCGCCATCGCTGCTGGCATCTACAAATGAATAGCCGCCATCAGTTGAATAAGAAAATGTCAATGCAGGACGATATACTCTTTTTGGATCTTTCGGATCAATGACCAGTGTGCTGAAGTAAAATGGACGTGACACTACATTGAATGTAGCGCTTTGCTGTTTCCAGTTTTCACCGCCATCAGATGAAATATATAAACCGGTATTATTTGATTCCACAATCGCCAGCAAGTTTTGTGGTGCACTTGGCGCTAATGTTAGTGCAACACGGCCAAAAGGTTTCGGAGGCAAACCATTGTTCAATTCTTTCCATGTTTTACCGCCATCTGTACTTTTATAAATTGCGCTTCCTGGTCCGCCCGAATTAAATGAATATGGCTGGCGGCGAAATTGCCAGGTAGTAGCATAAATGATATTTGTATTCGTTGGATCAATAGCAATATCAGTGCAACCGGTTTTTTCATTTATATATAAGATCTTGTTCCATGTTTTACCCGCATCTGTAGATTTGTACAGGCCACGATGATCACCATCGCTCCACAATGGCCCGGGTCCTGCTACATAAATAACATTTGAATTCGCAGGATCAATAATAATTTTTGAAATATGTTCCGTACTGTCTAAACCAATTTTTGTCCAGTTGTCACCAGCATCGGTTGATTTATATAAACCCACGCCAATAGAAACAGAATTGCGCATATTGCTTTCTCCTGTGCCTGCATAAATTACTTTTGGATTTTTTTGATCAATAGCAATAGCACCTATCGATTGACAATATTTATCAAATATGGGTTTGAATGATGAACCTGCATTGGTAGTTTTCCAGATGCCACCGCCGGCAGTACCTACATAAATTGTTTTGCCATCTTCATTTACTCCTTCAATAGCGCTGATCCGGCCACTCATGGTTCCGGGGCCAAGCCAACGTGCCTCCATCATTCCAAAAGTGGCGGATGTAATTTGCGCATAAGAAGCTGTTGCAAATACAATGAACAATAAATGAAAAAGAATATAGCGCATATAGTTTTGGTTTCTGAAGTTTTAAAATAAACAAACCCGGGCTTGCCGGGTTTAGCAATTCAAGTAAATTATTTTGGAACTTTGAACAGTGATCCATCCAGCGGTTTATTCACTTCTATTTTTGTAACAGTAACTACACCACCCGGTCCTACACCTGTCAAAGAAAAAGGAAATGTATAGCCATCCTGTTTTTTAAAATTGCTGAAGGTCTGATCCTGCACTACTTCCTGCCCGGTTGATTTCGTTTTTGTTACCTGCTTGATGACGTAATAAGTAGATGGATCAATATACATATTGGCCTCGGCGCCACCTTTAAAGACCACTTTTAATTTAAAGCATTCTGTTCCTTCAAAATCTTCTTTGCCTACATATTCTACCTGGTGGCCTTTTTGTTTATAATCCAATAAATTGTTTTGGATATCCAGGAAGTCAACTGATTCCTTTACTGATTCCGGCGACATCGCTTCAGGTGCAGCCTGCCCCTGGAAAGGAAAAAATTGCCAGCCCTCAGTTGGAGTATTAATAATATAACCAGACATTCCCATTACGGTGATATCAACCCGCTGTCCTTTATTATGTTCTTGTGAAATTTTTACGGGGATATCAGTGCCTTGTACGGCAAGGGAACCTTCGGTCACCAGCGTTTTTAGCTGCAATAGCTTTTCTTTGCCGCCCATCGCTTCGATATGCTTATTGACTATTTCATCCACAGTTTGTGAGAAGGCGTTGAAACTTATAAAAAGCAGCGCAATCATTACTGAAAAAATACTTTTCATGATTAATAGATTTTTAGATGAGGGAACGAATTTACTGTTTAGTTTTATATCAGCACTTTTTACTCTTCCCCAGGAGCCAAATCTTTTCAGGCAGCTGTGGGCCTCGCCTGGCAGCAACTACAGCTCAAATAAATGAAGAAGGAAGACCTCTGGATAGAGTGAATGAATAAAATACACATATTGAAATTAGATTTGCGATTATCATTCAGAATGATCAGTAGTCCAGCTCATCACCATATCAACCAACGAATAAACATATTCTTTTGCAAGTGCAAAAAAAGTAAGGACTGTCACAGGAATTAAAATGAGCAAGAGGTTGTCATCAGTAAACAATTGAACAACATATCTGCATAAGGAAAATATTATTAAAGACAGCAAAAGAAATATCAAAAATCTGAAGACTACCCTTATTTTTTTCATCATCAAAAATACAAAATAACAGTCCTGATGAGTGAAAGATGTTTCCCCCCAGGAGCGTTTAATTCCTGACCCTGTTTAATGTATAACTAAATTTATCATTGCCCGTTAAGAATTTTTATTCCTGTCCAAAACAAAAAGAACATTGTCGTCGCCTTTTAGCAGGAATAAAGAATATCGGCAAAAATTTTTACCTGATGGAAGTATGCAACAAATATCTCCTAATTATTTGGCGCAGGCAGCATATTTCTTATTGCCCGGATCTTCCATATTTCCTTTTCAGCAACAACGACAAATGTGCTCCACATTTTCCGTGTGGTACTATCTGTATTTTGTATTTCGTACCGGCAATCTACAATAGCCGATGAAGCTGTAAGCATCTGTATTTTTTCAATATGGAGTGTTCGTGTCCCGGGGCTATTGGCAGAACTTTTCATCATACCATCTACGGCGGCATTTATTCCTATCCGCCACTCACCTGTAGAAACTAACTGATCCACATCGGAGGTTAAGATAGTTTTTAATAAAGTCGTATCTCTTTTTTCCCTTGCCTGGGAGTATTGATCAATTACAGATGTGATCGCTTTTTGCTGTTTGTTGTTCGCTGATGTTGCATGCTGGCCATATAGAAACATAAAGCCGGTTAAATGCAATAAAAGCAATAAGGCAGTTTTTTTCATTATAACTTAGCTATTTATTTCTTACCAATCAAGCCGAGGTGAGTGAATTTAAATCCCTCTTTTAACTTTAAACCATATCCAAACATTCTGTCCATT
>DASTZB010000484.1:0-8772 GCA_035764525.1 Chitinophagaceae bacterium
GAGTATATATTTGTTCGGATATGTTCGAACTGAAGGTCATTGTCAAGATAACCAAATAATGGAATGCCGGTTCCTATTAGCTCAGGCACTCTTGTAATGATCAATTCATCGATGAGATCTTCTCTTAAGAAACTTTGTATCACTTTCCCACCGTCAACATAAATATTTGAATAACCTTTATCAGCAAGATGGCTCAGCAACGCAGCAGGTTTCATGGTAACAAGCGTTGCTTTCTCATTTAATGTTTCAGGAATTTGTTTAAGGCTGCTGCTTAACACAAAGACCTTTTTTTCATAAGGCCATTCTGGAAAACTCAGCACTTTTTCAAAAGTTCCTCTGCCGATCACCATAGCATCGATGCTGCTGATGAATTCATGATAGCTATCATGAACTTCCTTGTTCTGGTATTTAACGAGCCAATCGATGTCCCCGTCTTTTCTTGCAATAAAACCGTCAAGACTTGTTCCTACATAAACTGTGGTTCTCATTTTAAATTTTATACCATTGCTGATCCTTAAACGGTCACTGTTACTCTTAAAAATGTTGCAGGTATCGAAGTGGTATTATCGTTGGCGCTTTTGTTTTGACCGATAAATAAATTCTCTAACTCCTTTTGAAGCTCCGGAGCATTCCCATTTTTTTCGGCTGCTTCAAAAGCATTCATGGTGGGGCCATAATAATCTCTAAAAATGGAAACAAATTTTTTCGGTGGGTATGGAGCATTAAAAGTAAAAGTATCCTTAGTGAATGAGATATTTTCTTTTGATACACCTGCCTTACCAAAACGTTCTATTACATGATCCTCTATGCCCCACAACATAGGACTGATAAAACCTTCAGGTGGTGGAGGTGTATAAGCGGAACTGATCTTGAGGATTTGCGCTACAAGTGTGGGATCTCCGGGTATCCAGTTTCCCATAACTATTCTGCCACCTTTTTTTGTAACACGAACCATTTCCTTTGCTACATCAAATGGCCTGGGAGCAAACATGGCACCAAAGATCGTAACCAGGAGATCAAACGACTGATCCCTTAATCCATTCAGATCTGATGCATCACCTTCCTGGAAAATACAGTTTGTAAGTCCTACGGCTTTTACACGATTGTTTCCGGCTTCAACAAGATTGGCTGCTATATCAACACCTAAAACATTGGCTCCAAGTTTTGCTTCAGGTATTGCTGTGGTACCATCTCCGCAACCGAGGTCAAGCACTTCAAGATCTTTACTAACGCCGATCTTTGCTACAAGCGCCGCACCGCTTTCACGCATCGTTTCAGCTATCCGGGTAAAATCACCTTTTTCCCATAATGCTTTGTTTGCATTCATTTGTAAAATTTTAAAGGATAAAATAAATATTTATTAATTCCTCTTTCACTGTTCTGTTTGCTTCAAACAATTCAATATAACATAATGCAAATGTGCAGTGAAAGTTTTACTGGCGAAGTTAATTCTTTTACGAAACAGCTTTTATTGAGTGGGAAGCAGTAGATTATTAGTCCGAAAACGTTTTGCCAGGGTATAACACACGCTGATTACATTCCTTCCCTTATCTCAAAATGACAAAAGCTACAATCATTATCTTTATGGGCTGAAATGAAAAATCAAAAGTTAAAAGTCAAAACATTATGGCTAAAGAAGTTTATATTATTTCGGCGGTTCGTACACCGATAGGAAGTTTCGGTGGTTCCTTAAAAGATCTTTCTGCTACACAGTTAGGCGCTATTGCTATCAAAGGAGCTTTGCAAAAAGCCGGTGTAAAACCGGAACAAATACAGGATGTATTGATGGGTTGTGTACTGCAGGCCAATCTTGGACAGGCGCCTGCAAGACAGGCAGCAAAATTTGCCGGGTTACCAAATGAAGTGAATTGTACAACTGTAAATAAAGTTTGCGCCAGTGGTATGAAAGCAATTGCGCTGGCAGCGCAATCTATTCTATTAGGCGATGCAGATATTGTTGTAGCCGGCGGCATGGAGAGTATGAGCAATGTGCCTTTTTATGATCCCAAACTTCGCTGGGGTAATAAATATGGTGATGTAACGGCGGTGGATGGCCTTGCCAAAGATGGATTGACAGATGTATATGACGGCAAAGCAATGGGCAATGCTGCTGAGTTGTGTGCAAGAGATTGCGGTATCAGTCGTGAAGCGCAGGATGCATTTGCAATTGAAAGTTATAAACGCAGCCAGGCAGCCTGGGAGAATGGTAAGTTCAATAACGAAATAGAGCCGGTGGTTATTCCGCAGCGCAAAGGTGATCCTGTTGTGTTTGTAAAAGACGAAGAACCTTATAATGTAAAATTTGATAAGATAGCAACATTGAATCCTGCATTTGAAAAAGGCGGAACAGTTACTGCTGCCAATGCAAGTAACATGAATGATGGCGCAGCTGCGTTGGTATTGATGAGTAAAGAGAAAGCAAAAGCATTAGGGCTAAAACCGATTGCAAAAATTCTTTCTTATGCAGATGCTGAACAAGCACCCGAATGGTTCACAACCACACCATCTCTTGCTGTGCCGAAAGCAGTTGCTAAAGCAGGCTTAAAGATGGAAGATATATCCTACTGGGAGCTGAATGAAGCCTTTGCTGTTGTTGGTATTGAAAACACCAAACGCATGAAGCTTGATCCATCAAAAGTGAATGTACATGGCGGCGCTGTTTCAATTGGTCATCCTCTTGGTGCAAGCGGTGCAAGAATTATTGTTACATTAATAAATGTATTGAAAGCGAACTCTTCGAAGTACGGCGCGGCGGGGATCTGTAATGGAGGTGGGGGTGCTTCAGCTATGGTCATTGAAAATGTTGTGTAAGTTGAAAATTGAAAATTGAAAGTTGAAAGTTGGCGTGAGTTGAGAATTAAGAATTATGAATGGCTTCCTGGTTGGAAGCTTTTCTATTTCACGCAAAGACTCAAAGGTGCAAAGAGGTTTCCAGGTATCGGAGTTTCTTTGCGTCACTGTGCTTTTTTCTGCGTCCTGAAATTCTCCTGGCAGGATTTTTTTCCCAGGAAGTTTATCCAAGTAGCCTTCCGGCTGAAGCTTTTTTTCTACTAGTTAAAATTGCTTTTATCGTGCATTACCTTTCATAAGACAGAATAAAGGCACTATTTTGGAGGTAACACGGTACAAAATCTATCCTATGAAAACAAGGTATATAGTATTCTGTATTATCATCTTAATTTTCAGTTTTATTTATTACCGTTTTGTAAGAATCGTACGGGGCAATAAGGATTGAAATTTGAAATGCGGATTTGAAATGATAGATGATAATTGAAAGTTGATAGTTATTCGTCATGGTTATTAGTTAATAGTATTGAAGCTTCCTTAGTAATTTGGGAAGCTTTTTGTTTTGAACAAAGAGTCGTTTACAATTTTTATCCAGGTTGATGTTGTCACAGGGTTTGCGGAGGTCAAGATTTGCAGCGACTTGCAAAATGCAATGAAGAAGCAGGTATAAAGTGAGTGTTAGTACATATACTATTTAATCATCCCCGGACGTTGAGTAATAACGAAGGAAAATTTCTTTTTATAGAATCATCCCACCATTTTTAATTGAGGCAAGATATTTGCGCTTGTTGACCTTCTAATGATCCTCCCTTTCTGAAAACTTAACCTTAACCCAAAATCTTTGTTATGCCAATTGCAACAATGACGAAAACCCTGCAGGCAAAGAAAATGCTTGTTGTGGAGGATCAGGGTGAGACATGTCTCTTACTTGATCTTATTCTTTCAGACAGAAAATTTGAACTTGATTATGTAAACAACCTGTTGGATGCTGATGAATATCTCAGTAAGAATAAACCTTCAATGATCATTCTTGACAACAAACTCCCGGATGGGTTTGGCGTCGACTTTATCAGTTATGTCAAGAAAAAATATCCGAAAATAAAGATCATCATGATCTCTGGTTTTAGTACTGCCCGCGATGTTGCCATGGAAAATGGCGCTGATGCCTTTCTTGAAAAGCCTTTTTCTATGGATAATGTGAATGACGCAATCGATAAGGTTCTATTATAGATAATTACAGATTTATAGCTATTGATTAATTGTGTGTAAAGCTTCTCTTTGAGAGAAGCTTTTTTAATTAAGACTCAAATCAGATTAGCTCCTTGCTTTTGTTCTTGCTGCTTTCTTCGCTGCAAGTCCGCGTTTATGTGGCCCTTTCGTTTTTGCGGATTTTCTTGCTGAAGCTGATCGTTCTGCTTTTGTTCGCTCACCTGCAGCTTTTTTGCCTGCTTCGATAATTCGCTTCGCGATACTGTTGTTGTCGCTTCTTTCTTTAGGGCTTTTATCCTTGCTCTTCATCTTTTACGTGATATCGGTTCATGTCGTTTTCCCTTTTCAGTATCACGGGCGGCCTTTTTCTTTAATTCTTTTCCACCGGTTTTTGGCGGAGGAAGATCAACACCTGCACGTCTTGCTTCTGATAAGCCAATAGCAATAGCTTGCTTTACATTTCCGGGCACCATGCTCACTTCTTCTTATTTTTTTATTTCATCATGAACAAACTCACCGGCTTGTGTGCTGGACGATTTGCCTTGGGCTTGATCTTTTTCGGCTTTTCAATTGTTTTTTTATCTGGCATAATGATGGGTTTTGAAAGTGGTACTCAACTAATATGCCCATTCATCTTTCAGAAATGCTTGTAAGGTCTCAAACAGCTTGTGGTAAGAAAAAATATTTTTATTCCTAAAGCTGTTCTAACTTTATATTCTATTCCTTTTCTACCACGTTAAGAGATTTTCACTCATCTTAAAATCTCTTTTATGAAAATCCTGCTCATCACTGCATTTATTCAACTGCTTGCAATTTACTCTTATTCTCAAAATTCACTGGTCAACACTAACTGGAAAGGTCAAACAGATTTTCGATTTGAACATCCAAATTTTTCGGGCGAATGGAAGCTAAATGAATCTAAAAGTGAGCTAGGCGATTTTGGAAGCCAGCTTGCTGTAATTAAAATAAAAATAGACCAGTATAAAGATTCTATCACATTTACCAAGACACATCCTAATGAGGCCATCAGTACTGAAACTTTAAGTTATGATGGAAAAGAGTCTGTAAGATCCGTTTCTCAGGGAACAGCCAAAAGAAAATCAACTGCAAAATGGTCGGAAGACGGACAATCTTTTATTATCAGTTTTTTTATTATTAATTCTGCGAGCGGACAAAGAACTATTACTGGTATCCAAACTTTGTCATTGAAAGAAGGCAAACTTTACGTTGAGACTTCCTATTCATCACCTCAGCAGGGAGATTTTATTGTAAAAGCTGTGTATGATAAACAATAAATCAAATTGTAAATAGCAATTCAATTAAATTTTTTTTATGAAGAAACATTTAATCACTGCTATGGCGTTGCTTTTTGATGTGATCGCCAATTCGCAGACATCGCTGGTAAATAGTAAATGGAAAGCTACCCTTCATGGTGGGTGCCACAGAAATATTTTGATATGTATCCTTTATCAATGATTGTAACGCCAAAAGTTATTGCCGATGATCTGGAAGATATTCCACCTATTGGGGTCACCATAGCTCACAGGCTTCCACTTGGTGAGATGAGTGAAGCAAACAGGAACATGGAAGATCATAAATTCATTATTGAACATGACCAGTGGAAGAAAGCTGTGCGAGGTTATCTTGCCTGTATCTCATTTGCTGATGCCATGCTTGGAAGATTACTGGATGCCCTTGAAAAAAGTTCGTATAAACAGAATACGATCATTGTATTTTTTGGTGATCATGGTTGGCATCTTGGCCAAAAAGAACATTGGAGAAAATTTGCTCTCTGGGAAGAGGCGACGAGGGTACCTTTTATAATGGGGCGCCCGGCATTATAAAACCAAATTCAGTCTGTGAGAGAACAGTTAACCTGATGGATATATATCCAACATTGATAAGTTTATGTAATCTTCCTGAAAAGGAGGGATTAGAAGCGATCGATATAACTCCTCTGCTGAAAAATCCAAAATTGCAATGGGGTCATCCATCGGTTACGACCTATGGGCAAGGTAATCATTCGGTAAATTAACGGAAAGGAAAAGCACGATCTTCTTCTATCCACTAAAAATCTTTTGATATGAAAAGAAGCCTTCTGAAATACAGAAGGCTTCCTGGTTGTTTCATTGTGATTTGTTGATTAGTTAATCTGTTTGAAAAATTATTTCGAGCTAAGATCAGCACGATAAAAAAGTAATTCACTCCATGAATCTTTAAGATATTCCTGTAGCATTTCTACATAATGGTCGAATGAATCTTCACCATTTGCTTTTTCATATCTTGATTTGAAGGAATCTTTTATAAATCCCGGTTCTCTTTCTTTCAAACCAGTTTTATATCTTGTTACCAATGCAAATTGAGCAGGTCCGGAAGAACTCGCGGTATAAACGGCTACTGATTGCCCACCTGCCTCCCAGGCTTTTTTCATTTCAGCAATCACCTCTCTGACTTTCGGACCCTGTCCTAATTTTGGATACCAATGAGTGATATTAATTTTATCAGAGTAATCTCCCATTGCAACAGTGCTGAGGGTATCCTCGTAAACTGAATACATTGTGCTACTTCTGTCCGTAAGATAAATTGCAACATGCTTGTTGTAATCATCGTTGTGTTCAACACTGATATCTCCGCGGCTATCAAGAGCAGTCCAGCTGGTGGGGCCTTCAGTAATATGATATCCTCCGGCATCAGGCCCGCTCTGAATTGCAAATACTCTCCATTTTGTATCACCGGAATGATACTTCTGTGCATGGGCGGCAAGTGCTTTTTCAAATTCAAGTACTTTGTCAACTTTTGGAAATACACGGTCCGTGCTGACAACATTTTTTGTCTGGCTGGTTCCAAATAATGGAACAAGCATCAGAAGAAGAAAAATCTTTTTCATGTTTTGATGATTTAGGTGGTTAAGAGATGTAACACAGGGGGGAGTCGCGATAGGGGTGGAAGAATGCAAAAGATAAGCATAATAAAATAGTTTGAGAGAAATTTTATTTGATGATTCAGGAGCAAAACCAGATACGGGTATCACTTTTGAAAGTTATTTTGCCTATGAGCCCTAAATTGCCGGGGAGTTTTTTGGAATTGATCGGAGTTGAGGTGGAAGAAAAAAATGCAGACGGTAATTGTAATCATGAAATATGAAATGCTTCCAGCTTGCGATAGAGGAAATGTGGACGAGAGAGAAATGATTGCTATATTATGAATTCAACTTTCAGCGTCGCCTTCCGTATTTGGGAGGCTTTTGTTTTCAGTTTTTTTTAAACCACCGAGTCATGGGACAAGGAAAATACAGAGCAAACTCCATGGATCTCTGCTTCTTTGTGTTTCTGTGGCTACTTTTTTTGAACCCATAGATCTTCATCTTTTTTCTTCCCCTATCAATTCCATGTCGATTTTATCAGGTAGTTTATCGACGTATTCATCCGACGACAAACTTTTTTTACTACTTAAAAATTCTTTTCTCGTAGTTCATCTATGGCGTTACTGGCATAAAGGCATTATTATTGTTTATAGAATCCAATTAAAATTTACTTTATGAAAACTATTCGTTCTCTTTTAAGTATTTCATTGTTCGCAATGCTTGTTTTCTCGGGGACATATTGTAAGAAAGATGCGGAGAAATCAAGGTTAACAGTTTACCTCACCGATGCACCGGCAGAATATGATGCTGTTAATATAGAGGTGGTAGGTATACAAGTGAAAGCAAGTTCAGATCCCGGTGAAGGGGGTTGGACGACTATGCCAATGCCAGTTTCTCCTGTCACTTATAATCTTCTCGAGTTTACCAATGGTATGGAAACTCTTTTATCAACTTTTGAATTACCTGCGGGTAAAGTTTCTCAATTAAGATTGATATTGGGACAAAACAATTCAATCGTGGTGAATGGTGTTGCATTGGCTCTGCCATTAGAAGTTCCTTCGGGGCAGGAATCAGGATTAAAGTTTAATATTCATGCTGATCTTGTTGGGGGCGTTGAATATAAACTTTGGATAGATTTTGACTGTCTCCGTTCTGTTGTTGTTAATGGCGCTGGTGATTATATATTAAAACCCGTGATCCGTACTTTCACCGAAGCAACAAGTGGTGCGATCAAAGGAATTGTTAGCCCACTCGCTGCAAATGCAAGCGTGCAAGCGACAAATGGTCTCGGCGGTGTTGTAAATGCAACTCCAGATGCAGTAACCGGTGAATTTTTAATTCGTGGTGTTCCTCCTGGCACATGGTCAGTATTAATAGATGGTAATAATGGCTATACTGACCAGACGATAAATAATGTGATAGTTTCAATTGGCGAGGTTGCAGACATAGGTTCAATAACATTGACGCCGTAGGTTCCTCATACAATATCAATGAAAAGCAATCCCGTTGGTTCGGGAACGGGGAGCATATTTTATGCTCCCTTTTCTCCTTAATTAAACATGAAATAGAAATAGTTTTTGTGTAACCCATCAGGCGATTCCGTATTTAAAAAAATAAGTTGTAAGTAAACTTCTCTTTCGAAAAGCTTTCGTTTTCACGAACAAACTTTGCACCCTCTAAATACTTATATCGTTGCGATCAACGTATAGATTTCGGTAAGTACTATGCCTTGTTAAGTAATTATACATAGGATAAATACCGAATGTGGAAAAATAATAATAAACACTTAGTAACGACGTTCTAGATGGCTGGTATTAATACATAGCAATTTTATGTAGTAATCCCAAATCCAAAGACCACCAGATCCAATCTATGTCGTTATGAAAAAGCCATTAGTTCTATTGCTGTTCTTT
>DASTZB010000485.1:0-13000 GCA_035764525.1 Chitinophagaceae bacterium
TATCCGGGTTGAAGGTTGTAAAACCACCTTCGAATGGGTAGATATATAAAATGCCTCTGGAATCTTCAAAAATTTCACCTGAAGGGAAAAATCTACGGGGATCAACATTACTTCCAAATTTTCGTGCCTTGTCAGTAGCAGGATCGAATTGGCATAGTCCCGCTTGCTCATTGACTGACCAATATCTTCCTTTTTTGTCCTCTAGAACTCCTATCCAGTGAAAACTGTCTATAGGTGTAGAATTGGCAGTTAATACATGGAAATGAGACTTCTTCGTAAGGGGATCATGAGATATGATCCCGTTCATGCCAGAAAACCAAATGATGCCCTTGCTATCCTTGAAAATAAAAAAAGTGCCATCGGTATCAATATCCTCTCCATTTTCGGAAAGCCTGAACGGAGAAAATGAATTTGTCTCCTTATCGAAAACCTGGATCGATCCGGAGACAACAAACAAGGGACCCTGCCTGGTACGTTTTATTCCGCATATAGAATTCTCGAAGACTAAGCTACCATCAGGCTGGCAGGAAATAATTCTTTTTTGTTTAGTGTCAACAGAGATAAGACCCTTGTTTGTGCAAAACCATATTTTTTGACTTCGGTCTTCAAAGATCATCCCTGCCAAATCAAATTTTATCTTATCCATTTTTACCCGGAAGAAATAAAATTTATTCTTTGACCTGTCATAATAAACTATTTCATTATCATCATTACAGGTCCAAAGATTTCCGGCATGATCTTCCATTACCGAATAGAAACTTACATGTTTGTCGCTTCGGCATGAATGATTGATTTTAATCTGGATAAATTCTTTAGACAGCGTGTTAAACCCATATAACCCTTCATCATCACTGCCTAACCAAATGTTGTTATTTTTTATTCCATTAACGACTATCGGTCCCCATCCCCATTTAGCGGCCGCCTTCTTAAAAGGAAGATCATAGCGCCTGGTCAGTTTCCCGATCTTTTTATTAAAACAATCAATGACCGGTCTGTTATTGTAGATAACCCATAAATTATCTGACGGTCTTTCGTCATTGTGTTCATCGAAGAACAGGCCATTGATATTATTAGATTTTATAGTGGAAGAGTCACCATGCTTATGAACAAAGTGTCTGATTAAACCTATTCTCTGGTCAAATTGGTCTATACCATTATAAGTCCCAACCCAAATATCACCATTAACATCAACATCCAGATTATTGGTCAGATCTGTGGTGAGGGAGTGCGGATTACTTGGTTGATTACGATATTGATAAAATTTTTCATGATAGGGATCATATGAATAAAGTCCCTGCCAAAGACCAGGGATCCAGAGTTTTCCATCTTTATCTTCGGAAAGACCCCAATATTGACCCCGGCGAATAGACTTTTCGTCAAAATTGTTTGAATACGAACGGAACGAATAACCATCAAAACGATTCAATGAATTACCGGTCACGAACCAAAGAAACCCTCGTTTATCTTGGGTGGCCCAATAAACATCACTGCCAATTAATCCTTGTTTTGAATCATAATATTCAATATTCTGAAATGGAAAAGGCTCTTCACTTTTTTGTTCGTATGCTATTAGTGGAGACAGAATAAACCACACGAAGTATAAAAACATTTTTTTTAATTCTTCGGCTTGCATTACGCATAAAGTTAAATTCTTTATTCATTACGACACACCCCCAATTCACGGGGTATCGTTTAATAATTCAACCAGTTTTCGGCATTGGGATATGTTTTCAATGAAAATAATTTTAAGCTACTAAACTGGTTATTTATGAAAAGCAATTCAACCAAAACTATCGTGCAGTTCGTGTTTTGTATAGTTGCCGTGATAACTATTCAAATTACAAATGCTCAAATAGTTTATACGGATGTAAATCCTGATGCAGCCTCTTCAGGTACTTACAATCTTGATCTGAATAATGACGGTACAATTGATTTTGTTATCCAATATACATCGAAAACTGTGAAAGGTTCTGGCAATTGCAACGGGCAATCAGCAACTAATCATTATATGAAGGTCACTCCTCTTAACAATAACCAGGTATTGGATGCGGGAACCAGCGCCAGGAAGAATGCGGGAACCTACGCCAGGAAGATGGCGTCCAGTCAAACCATTGATGCCCATGTAAAATCCTGGAGCAGCAATGTTGCCCAGGTAATGTTTAGCTCTGAATATAGCTGTGCTTATTATTGTTTTTACGGTGGTTGTGGTTATTACTTTTGGCCTACGAATAATGGGGAATGGTCTTCGGATACTAATGATGGTTTTCTTGGTCTAAGATTAATTTCGGGAAGGCAAACTTTTTACGGATGGGTGCGAATAAATATTCAGACTGGAGTATTTACCGTAAAGGACTATGCATACAACGGCTCCGCCAGCCAGGCAATACTTGCGGGACAGTCATCGACAGAATATTTAGGAATATCAACTATTGAAAATCCGCTCTGTGCAGGAAACAACTTAACCATTCCATATATCATTGCCGGTACATTTTCCCCTTCTAATGTAGTTACTGCTGAATTGTCGGATGCAGAGGGAAGTTTTGCAAGCCCGGTTGGAATAGGAAATGTAACCAGTAATGTTTCAGGGAACATCAATGCAGTAATTCCTGCGCTTACTTCTTCAGGAACTGCATACCGCATCCGGGTTAGGTCTTCCAATCCTGCAAGAATATCCAATCCTAATTCTTATGATCTAACTGTAAGTGGACGAGGACTTCCGAATGGAACAATTACACCATCACAATACAACTCCTCAAATATTTGTGATGGTGATGTTTCTCTGCATGCCACTTATTATGAAGGACCCTGCTATTCTTATCAGTGGCAATTAAACGGAAATAATATTTCCGGTGCAACAAATAATAATTATAGCCCGATATCGGGTGGTAATTACACCTGCATTATAACGAACGGAGTCGGAAGCGTGACTTCTAATACTATAACTCTTACGGCCGATCCGGTACTTGCAATCATTAATGCTTCCGGAGAAAACACAGTATGTGGTGGTCCTGTCTATCTTTATAATTCAGGAAGAAGTGGCACTTACCAGTGGAAACTGAATGGGAATGATATTCCAAATGCAACGTACTATGATTTCTACGCTTATGCAGCTGGCGCATATTCCTGTGTTAAAACCACTGACTGTGGTACTGCAACTTCAAATATTATTTCTGTTTCTATAAATCCGCCTATGGCAGATGCGGTAATTACTGCGGCAGGGCCCACCGCCATTTGCAGTGGAGTAGTAGTGCTTAATGCCAATGCTGGCTCAGGGTTAACTTATCAGTGGCTCGATGTCGGCTATCCGTATGACGCTTTTAATCCTAAAATAATTTCCGGCGCATTAAGTTCATCGTATGCTGCAACTGCCACAGGAGTTTATAAAGTGATAGAAACGAACAGTGTCGGGTGTAGCAAAGAGTCGAACTATATTGTAGCGCTTGTAGGTAATCCTCAACCTTCTATTTATCCGTCATCGGATGCTGCATGCCAGGTTAGTCCTTTTAATGTTAATCTGCATGCAGAACCTTCTCAATATATATCTCCTGCTAACGCTTATTCTTATCAATGGATAAAGGATGGAGCGAATATTTCTAATGCAACGGCTCAAGATTATGCGGCCCAAAAAACAGGAATCTATTCTGTGAGAGTAACGCTCAATTCCGGTGGTTGCAGTGGCATTTCAGCAGGGGTACAAATTACCAGTTGCTCCGGCAACACAAAAGCAAGCAGTAATTCTTATGAAAAGGAACCTTCGGCTTTGACTGAAGATTTTCACACATTAACGATCACACCAAATCCCGTGAACACATCAGCCACCATTTCTTTCACAGTTGTAAAACAAGGAAAATTATCTCTTGCAGTTTATGATATGGCTGGCAAGCTTGTTAAAAAATTTCGTGATAAAGAATACAACGAAGGCACTTATCAGGTTAGTTTAAATACAAATGATATGCGTAACGGTATTTATCTTCTAAGGATGGAATTGGGAGGAATCTTGCAGACAAGAAAATTTATTGTGATGAAATGATCAAACTAAATACTTATAAAATGAAAAAGCTCATCATCTCCTTTGCATTTGCTTTATTGATGCAAGAAGCAAGACTAGAGGCGCAGGTCACCTCACCAACCTTTGATCCTGTATGGGCAGCAAAATTTCAAGATGCGATTAATAATGGTCTGCCCGGATCCGGCGTTCACGGTGTTTCCGTTGCACTTACTTTCCCTGGCATGGGAACATTTATTGGAGTGGCTGGGGAATCGGCGCCGGGCATTCCAATGACGCCTGATATGCAGTTCGGCATTGGAAGCAATACAAAACTATTTACATCAGTGCTTGCATTGAAATTGCAGGAATTGGGAATATTGTCACTTGATGACAGGCTATCCGATTGGCTGCCTGCATATGCTAACATTGATGGTGCTGCAACCATTCGTCAATGCCTGTTACATGAAACTGGTTTTTTTGATTACTCAGCCGATATTGATCCAACAGATGCTGCATTGGTCAATGAACCTCAACATGTGTATACACAGCAAGAGGCTTTACAACGTGTTGGTCCGCCTCATTTTGAGGTTGGCAGAGAAATGCGATACAGTCATACCAATTATAACCTCGTTGGCCTTGCAATGGAAGCAGCCTCCGGGAAAACTTATACCGAACTTCTACATCAATATATTTTTGATCCGCTCCACCTGGATAATACCTTTTTAGCTGTTTACGAATCACCAAATGGGAATGTAGCTCACGGATGGTATTTTGGTAATGATATTGGCACAACTCCTTTGGCCTCCCCTTATAGTATTTACTGGTCGTCAGGGGCAATCTATTCCACGGCAAACGAAATGGTACAGTGGTACGATAACCTTTTTGCAGGAAATATCATCAACCAGGCGTCGTTGAAGGAGCTGACATATTTTGATAAAACCACCTTTTATGCTTCAGGCTTTTGGTATCGCTCTTATCCTACCCTGCCGGATGATGAAGTGGATGCAGAGGGTAACGACGTGCCGGGATACTCAAGCCAGGTGGGATATGATGTAAAGCGTCGAGCCTCGTTTTGCTTTTTAACAAATGAGGGCGGCGCCCAGGGACCACAAATTTTTAGCTTTTTGTTTCCAGTTTTAACAGAGTTCTATTTGGGATACACAAGGAGAAGCGATGATGCGGGAATTGCTAAGGTCCTTTCTCCTTCATCACAAAAATGCGATGGTACATTCTCGCCTGAGGTATTGTTGCAAAACTTTGGCAGCGCCAACCTGCAATCTGTTGTGATCAATTACCAGGTTGATAACGGTCTGATCAATTCCTACAACTGGACAGGAAATTTGGTTACTGACGCAACAGTTACCCTAACGTTGCCTGCCGTTACTGTGCCAGGCGGCAATCATTCCTTCAAAGCTTTTACTTCAAATCCGAATGGAAATACAGAAGGATATGACTATAACGACGCAGCCAGCTCTAAGTTTACGATCAACAACGGACCTTTTCCTACTTCGATAGATGAAGGTTTTGAAGGTGAAGAATTTCCCGCAGGCTGGCAGAACGGAAATAATACAATTTATGACTGGGGGGTATCCAACGTTGGATATTTTGCAAACGGCTCTAATAAGGGCATTGGAAGAAACAACTTTGATGATGGGACAAACCGTTCTTATGAATTGGAATTACCTTATCTGAATTTAAGTCCAGATCACAACCCTGTTTTGTCATTCGATTATTCCTATGCATTTAATTTAGACTGCCCTCAATGCATAGATGAATTAGAAGTCCTGGTTTCAAAAAACTGTGGTAATACTTATCAATCGGTATTTACCAGAAAAGGGCAAGCACTCAAAATAGCTAATGCTAACACATTTCATTATCCTAAAAGTAATGACTGGGGCACAAGAACGATTGACCTGTCGACTTACAAAACAAATGTGCTCATCAAGTTCAGAATGAATAGCGGGGGTGGCAATCTTTTTTACCTGGATAATATCAAGGTAGCTGATGTTTCGGCTGTTTGTCAAACACCAACAGATCTGAATGAATTACAGGTAACAAATTCATCAGCAAAACTGACCTGGAAGTTCCGGGGAACCAGCAATCATTTTGATGTGTATTATCGGCCTAAAAATTCTATTGACTGGAACCTTAAAACAATAGCAGGAAATAAAGATTTTGCAGATGTTAGTGGCTTGGTGCCCGGGACTGATTATGAATGGTATATTACTGCCGCATGCAAGTCAGCAAATTCAACAGCTTCCCCGAGATCTTTTTTCACCACAGATTCAGAATTGTCGGGTATAACTTCTTCATCAATAGTGTCACCAGAGATTCCTGTTTTGCAAAATCAATTAAAAATATTTCCGAATCCAACAAGCGGTAGAGCTATAATTTCATTTACAACTCCGAAAGCAGGAAAGGTTTCACTCACCATCTATGATATAACGGGAAGGCTTGTAAAAACAATTGCCAATACGGAATTAGATAAGGGAGATCATACACTTAACGTTGATGTAAAAAGTTTCGGGGTTGGAATTTATCTCCTGAGAATGCAATCAGCAGGAATTTTACAAACACGAAAATTTATTGTGGTGAAATAAAATACAGGCAAAATGAAGAAGCAATATCTAAATATCTTTTTATCACTGATAATTATTATTACAGTTATTATTTTTTTTGAGGCTTGTAAAAAATTGGATAATGCCAATTCACCTTCTCCACCTGCTCCTCCTCCTGCTCCACCCCCTGTTATGATAACTGCTTCGGTTGCCGGGCTTATAACAGACATTAATAATAATCCTGTCAGCAATGCAAATGTAAGTGCCGGTTCCTCTGCAACAACCACTGATATAAATGGATTGTTTACGATAAGAGATGTGCAGTTAATTAAAGATGATGGCTTTGTTAAAGTAGTTAAGACGGGCTACTTTGATGGTTCAAGAACTTTTTTGGTAAATGCCAATACGATCAACAATGTAAAAATTAAACTGATACCAAAAACTGCATCGGGTAACTTTGCAGCCGCTTCCGGTGGTTTGGTAAATGTAACAGGAGGCGGTGCCATTGATTTCAGTTCCGGAGGCATAGTGAATGCAACAACGGGATCGGCTTACACAGGAAATGTTTCGGTTTCCATTTTTTATTTGAATCCCACCGATCCGAATTTTAAAGAGTATATGCCGGGTGATTTACGCGGCATAAGTACCGATAATAAAGAACGCATTTTACGTTCATTTGGAATGATAGCCGTAGAAATGAATGATGCCGGCGGACAAAAACTTCAATTAGCCGCCGGTAAAACTGCAACTGTTACCATCCCGATTCCATCAGCTATGCAGTCTTCAGCGCCGGCTAGTATAGCATTGTGGTACTTCGACGAAACAAGCGGCATTTGGAAAGAAGAAGGATCAGCAACTAAACAAACTACAAACTATGTGGGTACTGTTAAGCACTTTTCATTCTGGAATGCCGGTGAATTAGTGCAGGATGTAAGATTAGATGCCACGTTTAAAAATGATTCTTCAGGTTTGCCACTTGTCAATAAATTAGTTACTGTTACCAGCGTCAATTATGGAACAAGAAACAGTTATACGGACAATACCGGAAAGGTAAGTGGCTTAGTTCCTGCCAGTGAAACTTTAGTAATGAAAGTTTTTAGCGATTGCGGAGGAGCATTGTATACAAATAATATCGGCCCTTTGAGCACAAATACCGATCTCGGGAATATCAACATTGCATTCAGTAATGAAACTTTAGTCAGTGTTACTGTAACCGGCAATGCAGTTAACTGCAGCAGTGCTCCCGTTATCCATGGTTCGGTACGATTAACTATGGGTAGTGATAATTATAACGCGGTTATTAATAACGGCAATTTTAGCCTGGTATTTAACCGTTGCAGCAATGCATTTACTACTCCAACATTGATTGCTTACGATTCAATTACTAATCAGTCAGGCAATCCCCTAACATTATCCATTTCCGGGGGTGCTCAAAATATCGGGCAAATAAGTGCATGCAACTCTTTTATTCCTGTTGCAAATTTTACTTATTCTTCTTCAAGTCCTTTTGTGCCTGATACGATATCATTTATAAATACTTCTTCAAATGCTGCAAGCTATCTGTGGAATTTTGGAGATGGCACTACCTCAACGCTTGTGAATCCTCTACACATTTATACAACAGCCGGAGATTTTACTGTTACATTAACGGCAACAGGAAGTGGTGGAGCGAACAGTTTTACTAAAATTATACATGTTTTCAATGCTGCCAGCGATACATATATTACTCTTACCCTAAACGGAACAAGTTATTCCTGGTTGCCTCCAGATGAACTTGATGCCTCATATAATACTGATTCATCATCATCATCCAATTATTATACTTCGATACGTGGAGGAAACACTACAAGCACCCCAGTAAAATATATTCTGTGCGGAATTTATAATAATAACACTGTTTCCCCTGGCAATTTTCCTTTCAATCTTTATACCATAATAAATGGCACCGCATATAATACATATTATCCTAACAGCAATCCTCAAACAAGTATTACTGAGTATGGGCCCGCAGGCGGTTATGTTACCGGATCGGCATCAGGCTGGATTAAAAACTTCCCTGTACCAACAACTGATTCATTTGCTTTTTCCTGCACATACAGGGTAAAAAGAACACAGTGAAATTATTTTCACTTTAAAAAATTGATCAAAATGAAATCTCAAACATTAAAAAAACCTTTCGCAATGGAACTTAAAATCAAATCAAGATGAAGTCAGCAGTAGTAAAATATATCGGGCTTATAACAATTGGAATATCTATGAATTTCATCAATGGCTGCAGTAAAGACCAGAACACACAGCCTGATCAACGAACAGGAGATCAAAATATTTTTCAAAAAAGTTATGGAAGAACTGACAACGATTATGCGACAGCTATAAAGCAAACAAGTGATAAGGGTTATATTGTAGCTGGCGGTACTTCAACCGGAACAAGGCAATTGGATATATACCTGGTAAGAACAAAAGCAAACGGCGATACTATCTGGACTAAAATGATTGGGATAGCGGGTGCTGATTATACATATGCTAGTGCGGTTATAGCTACCAGCGATGGTGGTTATTTGATTTGCGGAACTGTCAGCGTTTCAGGAAATGGATTTGCATTAACTAGTATACTTCTTATTAAAACCAATAGTAAGGGGGATGTGGCCTGGATAAAAAAATACAGTGCTGCTCTGACTGGTCCTTCTATACAGAATTATGCAAGGGATGTCAAACAAACTGCAGATGGAGGATTTATAGTATTAGGTATAAGCCAGGATTGGACGACCATGTATGTTTCTTTATTCAAAACCGATGATAAAGGAAATTTGAATTGGTCAAAAATAACGGCGGGACCATCCAGGGTTTTTAATCCATGGAGTCTTCAGCTAACCAACGATGGAATTATTATAACGGGAGATGTAGGTAACGCCAATCCGGGAAATGATTTGGATTCTTACTTTTTAAAAACTGATCTTAATGGCAACATCATCTGGGCAAAGACCTATGGTAGTTCCAAATATGAATCAATTTCTTCCGGCGGACAAACTTCTGATGGTGGTTATTTTATGGCCGGTATCAGGGGCATCCAATCCTGGATTATGTATAGTTTCCTGGCTAAAACAGATAATAATGGCAATATACTTTGGAGCAAAAATTATTTTGCAATGGGATTTCTTGGGTCTGCGCTTCAAACAACGGATGGTGGATTTATTCTTGAGGGCATTAATGCGGGAGATCAAAAAGCTTACTTGGTAAAAACCGACAATAATGGCGATGTGCTTTGGACAAAAACATACGGAGGCAGAATTCGCGAAGATGGTTTTTCAATTCAACAAACCGAAGAAGGCGGATTTATTGTTGCAGGCAGCATAGATAGTTCTGGATCGGGTAATTCAGATATATATATCTTAAAAACCGACAATAAAGGATTCAGCGGCGGTTGCAATGAAGCTGATAAAACAACAAATGTTTCTACGGAGAATATTATTGTTTCCAATTTTGCCCCTACGACATTTAGCGGCATAAACGTATCAGATGTGTTTAATTATTCGGTTACAAGCGGGGGAAAAGTAACAAAGATTTGTCCCCAATAAACCAGAAATTTATTCTGATTAAATTCAGGAAATATCAAACTATCTTCCCTTTTATTGCTTTAGCCACTGCTTCAGATTTTGAATGTACCTGCAGTTTTTTATAAATGTTTTTGATATGGCCACTTACAGTGTCTATGCTGATAAAAGATGTCGTCGCAATCATTTTGTAACTCATCCCTTCAACTAATAACCGGAGAATTTCTTTTTCTCTTTCTGTAAGAGAAAACTCCTCACGCGAATCAGAAGAAGAATTTTTCTTAAACATTTTTAGAACCTTGCTGGCTATACTTGGTGGTACAGGAGCATTTGCCTGCAGGGGAACCTGTTAATTAGTCGATATTGATTGAGCAATTCACCCATTCGTCGTCAAAGTTTGCATTGTAATATTTCGTATAAAAATTTATGGCCGGTTCATTCCATTCAAGCACCTGCCACATCATACCACTGAATTTTCTTTCTTTTGCTTCTTCGATCAAGCGATCCATCAAAAGCTTACCAATCCCTTTTCCTCTTGCCTCTTGCGTGACAATAATGTCTTCCAAATACATTCGTTGTCCTTTCCAGGTTGAATAACGAATATAATAAAGCGCAAATCCTAGAATGATCCCATCTTCTTCAGCAACAAAACTCCACCACACAGGATTTTTTCCAAAACCGCTTTCAGTAAAATGCTCCAAAGAAACTGTTACTTCATTTGGCGCTTTTTCATAAATAGCTAATTCAGTAATTAATTCCAATAAACGAGGACAATCTTCTTTAACAGCTCTTCGAATTTGAATCACCATTATTAATTTTTAATTATTAATTCCTAATTCCATACCCGGGTCCCTTCACAAACCTTCCCGGTTTGGCACCAGTATGCTCATCATCTTTCAAAACCTGTACGCCATTTACAAAAACATGGATCATTCCCTCAGAGTATTGATGGGGTTTTTCAAACGTAGCATTGTCTTTTACTTTTGCCGGATCAAAAATTACAATATCAGCATAATTGCCAACTTTCAGTTCACCACGTTTCTGAAGTTTTAAATTATCAGCAGGCAGTTTTGCAAGCTTTCGTATTGCTTCCTGTAATGACATCAGTTTTTCATCTCTTGAATATTTGCCTAAGACTCTTGCAAAATTTCCATAAGCTCTTGGGTGTGCATTTGATTTTAAAAAAACTCCTTCAGTAGTATAGGAACCTTCATCACTTCCAAAACTTACCCATGGTAATGAAACCTGTTTTCTTACATTCTCTTCACTCATTAAAAAATAAGCAACCCCCACTCTTGTACTATCCTGTACGATCAGATCCATAGCGGTTTCCTCAGGTGATGTGCCACGAATTTTTGCTACTTCTGCCAACGTTTTGCCAGTAAATTTTTTTAATGAATCCTGTTTAAACCCTAATAACAAAACATGTTCTGCTCCGCCTGCCCCATAGTATAAATTTTCCCAATCAACAGCATCCGTGTTCATCGCTTTAATCATTTCCTTACGGATCGTTGGATCCATCAATCTATCTCTCAATTTTCCAAAGCCACCATCCTGCAGTGTGGGAGGAAATGCGGATGTCATTCCTGTTGCCCCTGCAACATACGTATACATATCTGCAGTAATAGCTTGCCCTTCGTTTCTTGCTCTTTCCACCCGGCGGATCACACTATCCATTTTGCTCCAATTATTTTTTCCGCCAGCTTTTAAATGAAAAATTTCTGCCGGTATTCCCGCTTCTTTTGAAATGGTGATGAGCTCTTCAACGGCTTCCAACAATTTGTTTCCTTCACTGCGCATATGGCTTGTATACATGCCACCATATTTTGCCGCTTCTTTTGATAAGGCGATCAATTCATCTGTCTTTGCAAAAAAATCTACAGGATAGATCAACGCATTTGTTACACCTAATGCGCCTTCTTCCATTGCTTGTCTTATCAATAGCTTCATACTATCTAATTGTGCAGGGGTAGGGGCCACATTATCCTCGCCGATCACATACAGGCGAACGGCACCGGTTCCAACAAATGAAGCAATGTTAGGTGAGATCCCTTTTTTCTCTAAAAAATTCATGTATTCTCCCAAAGTGTTCCATTTCACATCATACTTTATATCCCCTTGTCCTTCTTTCTGCTGCATTTTCATTTTTGCATTCAATGGGCCCATACTGAATTCGGTAAATATTTCTGTTGTCACTCCCTGTTTTATATCGCTTTGTCCTCTGCCGTCCTGGATCAGGCTTTCTTCTGAATGTCCCATCATATTAATAAAACCCGGTGCAACTGCATTACCTTTCGCATCTATGTCATTTTTTGCGGAGGCTTTTGAAAGATCACCAATAAATGCGATCGTATCGGCATTTATACCAATATCTCCTTTGTATGGCTCCCCGCCATTGCCATCATAGATCATTCCATTACGAATGATGGTATCGTATTCCGTTTGTTTTTGATTACAGGAAAAAAGGATTGCAACCAATGCAATTAATAGTGATGAGCGATGCATGATGAGTAGTTTATTTTTTTATTGACGTTTAATTAACTTACCCGGATAAAGGTCTGTGGTTTTTTTATTTTCAAAAACAATACTTCCGTTTACCCAAACTGTTTCAATTCCTTCAGAAAGTTTATGGGGCTCGGCAACGGTTGCTTCATCGCTTACCGTTTTTGTATTAAAAATAACTATGTCAGCATAATAACCAATTTTTATCTGCCCTCTTTTTTTGAGCCCGATCTGTTGAGCAGATAAGCCAGTCATTTTATAAATAGCTTGCTCCATACTTAAAGCTTTCTCTTTATTTACATAATTACCAAGCACTCTTGTAAAAGCTCCATATCCTCTTGGATGTGTTCCTGCTGATGAACCATCGGAACAAATATTTGTATGAGGCCACTGCATCAATT
>DASTZB010000486.1:0-3872 GCA_035764525.1 Chitinophagaceae bacterium
ACCCAGAATAGCACCTGGTGGCCCAGTATTTTGACGGGCCCTTTGAATGCAGTGAAAATAATAGCGGTTGCCGTTGCCATTAAATTATTGAAAAGATGGTGGCTTAAACAAAAAGAGAGCCGGCAATTAGAAAGAGAAAAAATTAGTGCAGAACTACAATTGTTAAAAGCACAAATTCATCCTGGATTTCTTTTCAATACACTCAATAATATTTATGTATATGCGCTGGCCGGATCACCCCGCGCATCAGAAATGTTGATCAAATTATCTGATTTGTTAAGTTATATGTTGTATGAATGTGACCAGCCGATGGTGTCTCTTAAAAAAGAAATTGAAATGATGAAAGAATACATGTTGCTTGAAAAGATAAGGATGGGCGATAACCTCGAAATGGAGATATTAGTTAAGGGTAATACCGAAAATAAATTTATAGCACCTTTTTTATTGTTGCCTTTTATCGAAAATAGTTTGAAACATTGTGCTGCTATTCAGGAAAAATGCTGGGTAAGCCTGGAAATAAAGGTGGAAGAAAATTTTTACCTTATGAAGCTGATCAATGGCATACCCCCTGAATTAATCCATCACCCGGATCTTTATGGAAATGGACTAAGCAATGTTCAAAAGCGTTTGAGTTTATTGTATCCCAACCGGTACGAATTAAAAATGAATGCTGAAGAAGAAGTATTCCTCGTCAACCTGAAAATCCAATCGAATGAGTTGCCAACATTAAACGAAATAAATTCGGATGAAATAACAGATTTAGAAACCAGGCTACATGTCACACAATAAAAAAATAATATGTCTTGTGATTGATGATGAACCACCGGCAAGAGAAATGCTGAAACAGCATATTGCAGGGGTTGAATCACTTGAACTGGCAGGTGTTTGCTGCAATGCCATCGAAGCTACTAACTTTCTCAAAGATCATCCCGTGGATCTTTTATTTCTCGACATTCAAATGCCGCAATTACTGGGAACAAATTTTATCCGGACCCTGAAGAATCCGCCGAAAGTAATTTTTACAACAGCCTATCGCAAATATGCTGTTGAGGGTTTTGAGCTGGATGCCGTAGATTATATTTTGAAACCTATTACGTTGGAAAGGTTCTTAAAAGCCGTTAATAAAGTTCTGCAAACAAATTTTTTTGCCGCATCGCCTGCAAAGGATATCAGTGAAAGTCATACAGAACCTAATCGCTTCCTTTACTTTAGAGTAGACCGTAAAATGGTAAAAATTTTGCTTAAGGATATTTTATTTATTGAAGGATTAAAAGATTATGTGAAGATTTTTACCTCCAGTAAATCAATTGTTACCAAGCACGTTCTTTCGACACTCGATGGCATGTTACCATCGGATGAATTCCTTCGTATTCATCGTTCATTTATCGTTGCTATTAATAAAATTGACAGTTATAATGCGGACAGTATAGAAATTGCAAAACATGAGCTACCTATTGGCAGACTGTTTAAACACGATGTGAACAGGGTACTGAACGCATCATCGGCCACCTGACTTCGGAATTGAATATAAAAGTTCCTGAACAAGCCTCGCAGCTATGAAAAAGTTTATTCTTTATATAACAACCTGCATCATACTATTTATTTTATTTCCACAATCTGCCTTATCCCAAACCGCAATTATAAAAGGAATAGTAAAAGACAATGAAGAAATTTTAGTTGCTGCCACTGTTTCGGTTGACAATAAAACAACAATTACCGATCACAAGGGTCGTTTTTCTATTGGTGTAAAGCCGGGTAATGATCTCCTGATTGTTACTTATGCCGGTTATAAAAAATTTGAACAGGTAGTCCTCGTTAATTCTGGTCAGGTAGGATTTGTGGAAATTAATATGATAAAAGATGAGCAGATGGGTGAAGTGGTGATAGTTCCTTCCCGGTCGCTCATTCAACGCAGCAATCTTAATACACCGGTGCCAGTGGATGTTTTCTCACAAAAACAACTACTGCAAACCAACCAGACCAGCCTTACTCAAATGCTTAATTTTATTGCCCCGTCTTTCAATTCTTCGAGAGAAGTTTTTAATGAACCTGCGACAATTCGGGGCCTCGATCCTGATCATGTATTGATTTTAATGAATCGTAAACGTTATCACAATATGGCCTGGATGAATGCTGGTAATCTAAAAGGTCAGTTAGGCAGGGGTTCTGTCGGCAATGACCTTAACTCCATTCCATTTTCGGCAATTGAAAAAATTGAGATACTACGTGATGGTGCTTCAGCACATTATGGTTCAGATGCTATTGCTGGTGTAATGGATATTCATTTGAAAGAATCGACTGGTAAAACTTCTATCCAGTTGCATACAGGACAGTATTACGAAGGAGATGGTGAAAAATTTTCTATAGGAATTAATCGTGGCATTTCTTTAAATAAAAAAGGATTTTTAAATCTTTCGGGTGATCTCAAATATCAGGCACCCACTTATCGGGGAGGTGAATATTTAGGTTTAGTATATAATAATTATAAAAAAAATTCCAGTCATAACGATAGCGTTATAACTAAAGCGCAGGACGACGCTACGATTAAAGCAAATGGTTTCAGCCGCCAGGTTCCTGTCAGCACTGTCGGGAATTCACAACTCACCAGTTTTGGATTTCTGGCTAACGGGGGTTATAGTGTCGGTAACCGTACAGAGCTATTCTGGACTGCTACTGTGAATGACCGCAGAATTTCTTACAATGGAGCATACCGGTTTCCCAAAGACACCGCCCAGGTAAATACAATTTTATACCGTGATGGTTTTAAAGTAAGAATATACACGAATACACTCGATGTTTCAGGAATTGCGGGAATAAGAGGTGAATCAAAAAACAACTGGCATTGGGAGCTTAGCAGCAGCTATGGCAGCAACTCAGTAAACAATAATTCGGAAAACACAAATAATGCATCTCAACAATATAGTCTCGGTAAATACGCACCGACAGCTTTCTATCTTGGCAAACAGGTATATAGACAGCTAACAAATGATATCAATTTTGCAAGAAATTTTTCTCAACTACTCGGAGGTATTAAATCGTTAAACGTTGCATCCGGGGTTGAATGGAGGCTTGAAAATTATCATTCCATGAAAGGTGAAGAAGCTTCCTGGGAAACTTATAATCCCAAAAATAAATTAGGAGGCTCACAGGGTTTTGCCGGTATAAGCCCGTATGACGTTGTAAATAAAAATCGTAATGTAGCAGGAATATATCTTGAGCTGGAATCAGACCTTACGGATCATTTTCTCATTGACCTTGCGGGACGATATGAATACTATAGTGATTTTGGTGGTAACCTTGCAGGAAAGCTGGCGGCCCGTTATAAATTTTCCGATAAATTTTCTTTACGTGGATCGGTTAGCAACGGCTTCCGTGCACCCAGTATGCAACAGCGTTTTCTGAGTTCTACGCAAACAAGATGGACAATCTCCGGAGCAACACAAATTCCCGCCATACGTGCCATTTTCCCTAACAACCATCCGGTTACAAAAGCTTTTGGGATTCCTTCATTAACGGCAGAAAATACAGTAAACTTAAGTGTAGGATTTACAGCTGCGCTTTTAAACCACATCAGTATGACTGTTGATGCTTACTGGATACAAATCAAAAACCGTGTTGTTCTGAGCGGAATATTTACCAATAATAATCCCGAAGTCAAACATATTCTTGATAGTTTCTACAGTATTTCTGGTATTAAAGTGGACCAGGTGCAATTCTTTGCCAACGCCATTAATACACGGACAAAAGGGATCGATATGGTGATCAAGGGAAACTGGAATATACACAAAGTCACTCTTGGTTTTGCGCTGGCAGCAAACTTTACCAGGACCAACTTATTTGGGAATATTAAAACTACAGATAAACTGCACGCC
>DASTZB010000487.1:0-3476 GCA_035764525.1 Chitinophagaceae bacterium
AAAATGCGAACAGGATATTTCAATTGGGGACCACTTTTGTAAAAGAAGGTAAGGAAGACAGGACGGCGAATACGCCTGCCCCTATGGCAAAGGCCATGCAAATGGAGTTTCCGGAAATTGAAAAGACAACAAGGTTGTTAAGAATGTTTGCAGATGATAGAACACTTTTTCAATACAGGGAGCCTAATGGTAACTTAAAATCTTTTTTTGAAACCAAGGGTTTTGTAGCTGATTCAACTTTTTTCCAGGTGCTTACTTATAAATTCAAAGAAGGTGATGCAACAACTGCTTTAATGAATCCAAATTCGGTGGTGATCAACGAAGCAACCGCCCGGAAAATATTTGGGAAAGAATCCCCGATCAATAAAACATTGTTTATAAGCAGTAGCAGTATCGGTGACGGCGACTATAAGGTGACGGGTGTATTTACAGATGCTCCAGCTCCTTCACATATTGATGCAGGATTTATTCTTTCTGCTGGGAGTGCATCGAGTAATAGCTTTTTTGGCAGGCAGAATGACCTGGCATCAAATAATATGTTCCATACTTATTTATTATTGAAGCCTGGTACAGATGCAAAGAAATTGGAAGCCAAGTTCCCGGCATTCATTGATAAACGTGCAGGCGAAGGTTTAAAGGCCATGGGCTTTTACAAAAAACAATTTCTCACCGGCATAACGGATGTACACCTATACGCAAATACGTCAAGTAATGTTTCTCCTCCCGGCAGTGTTACTTATTTATATATTCTTGGTTCTATAGCCTTATTCACTTTATTGATCGCCTGTATCAACTTTATGAATCTGTCGACTGCCCGTTCTTCAAAACGGGCGGCAGAAGTGGGTGTGAGAAAAGTGTTAGGCGCAGAAAAATCTTCTTTGATCCGTCAATTCATTGGTGAATCGGTGATGATGGCGATGATCGCTTTTGTATTTGCCCTTCTTTTTACAAAGGCGTTAGTTCCTTTGTTCTCAAGATTATCCGCTAAAGAAATATTTTTCTCTTTTCAGCAACATGGATTCATGCTAGTGGGGTTCCTGGTCCTCGCTTTAATAACAGGTTTATTGGCTGGCAGCTATCCGGCTTTCTATCTATCCTCGTTTCAACCTGTAAAAGTTTTAAAAGGAAGGATCACAAATTCACTGGCCGCCAATTCACTTCGAAAAGGATTGGTCGTATTTCAATTTGTGATCTCCGCAGGACTGATCGTGGCGTCGGTGATCATTAATAATCAAATGCAGTATTTGAAAAATAAGGAGCTGGGTTTTGACAAAGAGGGACAAATAGTGATTCCATTAAGAAGCGGGGTTGCAAAAAACAGTTACACTGCATTGAAGGAAGAGCTAAAGAAGAATACGCAAATAGAGAATGTCGGAGCCTCCATGTATTATCCCGGTATCGTTAATCCAAGTGATATGCCGTTATATAAGGAAGGCGACAATATGAATAGTGCAAAAAGAACATTCATGAATTGGGTCGATGCAAGCTTTTTGCAAACGCTTGGGATAAAAACGGCATCAGGCAGATTATTCTCACCAGAATTTCCAGCGGATACAAATTTGAGGATGATCTTAAATGAAGAAGCGATCAGGAAAATCGGATTTAAGAATAATGAAGATGCGATTGGAAAAAATGTAGCGATCGACTGGCAGGGAGAAACCTATCGTTGGCAGATCGTTGGTGTTGTAAAGGATTTTCATTTTGTGGATCTTCATTCAGCTATTGAGCCGTACGGATTTCAATTAAATAACCGCCAAAACTTCAACTATCTCGTGGCTCATGCTAAGACCAATAATATGGGCAGCGTACTTCAATCGATCGGGAAAACATGGAAACAATTGAATCCAAATGAACCTTTTGAATACACATTTTTGAATGATGATTTCCAGAGAAACTATGAAGCGGATAACCGGCTCGCAGCTATCGTTAGAAATTTTACAATCATTGCCATTTTAATTTCCTGTCTTGGGTTGTTTGGACTAGCCACTTTTAGTGCGGAACAAAGAACAAAAGAGATTGGTGTAAGAAAAGTATTGGGCGCCAGCGTAGGAAGTGTGATCGGTTTATTATCCAAAGAATTTTTAAAGCTTGTTTTTATTGCAATTGTGATTGCTTCACCGATCACATGGTTTGTAATGAATAAATGGTTGCAGGATTTTGCTTATAGAATAAATATAAGCTGGTTGGTCTTTGCGATCACTGCTTTGATTGCGATCAGCATTGCATTATTAACGATCAGTTTCCAGGCAATAAAAGCGGCGCTTGCAAATCCGGTAAGATCATTAAGAACTGAATAAAATAAAAGTTTTATGATAAGAAATTATTTAAAAGTAGCCATGCGATATCTTTTGCGAAACAAAGGATATACCTCTATCAACATTCTTGGTCTTGCTATCGGCATTACCTGCTGTATTCTTATCATGCTATTTGTTCGCAGTGAATTCAGCTATGATAAATTTCATACCAAATCGGACAGGATATACAGGGCCTGGGTAAAAGAGCATTACGAGGACCAGGATGATATTATAGATATAGTAACTCCCCTGCCTCTTGCCGGAGCTTTGCAGGAAAGTTTTGGCGAAATAGAATCAACATGCCGTGTCTTTAACCTGAGCAGTTTGGTAAAAACAGGTGATCAATCTTTCAGCGAAAACATAAGCATGGTGGACTCGAGCTTTTTCCGGCTATTTGATTTTACACTTGTTAAAGGTGATAGAGAAAACCCGTTTCCCACAGGCAATTCAATAATTCTAACAGAGAGTATTGCCAAAAAATATTTTGGAAAAGAAAATGCGATTGGAAAAAATATTGAACTGCAGCTCGCTAATGAAAAAGTTTTGTTTTCAGTTTCTGGCATTGTAAGATCTGCTCCAGAAGAATCCAGTATCAGGTATAATGCCCTTATCTCTTTCTCTAATGCAAAATTTCTTTTCAGCCCGCGGACAATGAAAGCATGGTTTAATGTTAACCCTGAAACTTATGTGTTACTTCAAAAAGATGCAGATGCGAATAAACTTGCTAAAAAATTCCCTTCGATGGTTAAACGAAACCTTGGAGAGGACTATAAAGAAGGTGGATATATTGTCAGCCTGCAACCAATCACTAAAATTCATCTCGATACCAGTTTGCCTGCAGGTATTGCGCCGGTAAGTAATCCAAAATATTCTTATATACTTTTATCAATAGCCATTCTTATTCTTCTGGTCGCCTGTGTCAATTTTATTACACTTTCAGTTGGCCGGTCTGCAACAAGAGCAATGGAAGTCGGTGTTCGAAAAGTATTAGGCGCCGAACGCCAGCAACTCATCAGGCAGTTTTGGGGTGAAGCAATTTTACTTACTATTATTTCTGTGATCATAGGAATTGGTTTAGCAGTATTGCTTGTAAAACCATTTAACCAAATCATAAACCGCCAGCTTAGTTTGCAATTCGATTTTGTTTTTATAGGCTATTGTATTCTCATTATTATAATGATT
>DASTZB010000488.1:0-2939 GCA_035764525.1 Chitinophagaceae bacterium
TGTAAGCCCAATCCCCAATCTCTTGTGAATTCTACATTCCGGATTCTTTCAAGAGGCTTGAATTTTCCCTGTACAAATTCATAATCAAGATTGGTTATAAATTGTGTTTTTTTAGCGCCGGAAGATTTTATTAATGAAGAGTTAGCGAATTGAACTTTTGCAGCAACCCCTATATCATCACCGTTGTCTTTATCTGAAAAAGTGTTTGCATCATAATTGCTTAAAGCAACTTCTGTTTTCAAAGAGGTACTATTGCTAATCTTATAGTCGGCTCCTACATTCATCACCTGTTGTTTCTTTGGAGTAACAAGCAGGATCACCGGTTCATACCTTCCTTGTTTTACACCCGCTATGGGCATAATGAATTTGTATACTTTTCCATTGGCGCCATTAAAATCGGGGATATAGTTTCCCTTCCCTTCTCCAACATCACTAAAAGCAAGATTATATTTTGCCTGGAAAGGATCGGTTGAATACTGGTAAAATGAATCGACGCCTGTACCGGGATTGTAATAGATCTTTTCATACAGAATTTTCCCGGGATCAAACAACGTATCGATCATCGCAGATGGATAAAGTGCATTCTGAATACTATCGCCAAGATTTGTTAGAAATAATTTCTGATTATCATCTAATGTCTGGTTGATCTGTGAATTCTTTGCATCACTGTTATTAAAAGCACCAACAAATAATCGCAGTTTTTTATTCAATTCAAACTCCTGCGACACATAAAGGTTGGCATTGAGATAATTCCGGTCAGCATATTCAAACTCCACCTGTATGCGGCTGTCTTTGGTGATCATTCGTCTTGGCGTAAAAGTGATTTCGGCAGAATTGTAATTAATGACATAATCCTGGTCTTCGCCTCGCTGCAATAACTCACCGTCAATAAAAACTCTTTCTGTTCCTGCAAGCACTATAAAGAAGAATTCATTGTTGGCGCCGGTAAGCCGGTAAGGTCCCTGGTTGCCTTCAAGGCCCTGGAAAATATTGCGGGTAAATTTTCCTTTAGCGATCGATCCGCTTACAAAAGTATTTGATAAAGTATTTGTCGAAATATGATTATTTGTTTCAAAAGAAATACCCTGTAATCGTTTATAAAAATTGAGGAAGTACGTTTTGTTCTGCCTGATATCAATATCACCAAGGTTTAATTCCCATGTTCTTTTTTTAAATTGAAGAAACACCTGGTCAAATTCATTTAGCTGTTGTGTTGTTCCGTCAGGTTGTATGGGCAAATTATTATCCGTGATGGCAGCATTGATCTCAATGCTATCTCCCAACAAACCATTTAATGTAAGATTGAAATTTGAATTAACCACAGCATCCTGGCTATTACCAAAAGAAATACCGCGTCCAAAACTTCCATTGTATTGAAGGTTACCAAAATCAAAAAGTCCTCTTGCTATTTGCTGTTCATTCAGGCCAAACTCAAATGGTTTTGCATAAAATTTATAGCTGACGCTGTCAAAATTCATTCGCTGCACAACAGAATTAAGTTTGTAAGGGAAAACCCTGTAAACGATCATCACACTATCTGTTGATGGCATTGTTTTCCATTTCAAAAGCGCATTAACATGATCAAAGGAATAAGCAGAATCACTAAAACTTTCTATAAAAAATGTATGGGGGATCACACTTAAAGTATCGATGCGGATTGTATCTGCAACAACAGGAATTCTTTTCTTTCGGAGATTAGATAGGGGTTTATGATCCTGTGCGGGAATTTGGGCAAAGGTTTCCAGTACAGCAAACAAAAGGGTAGCGAGAATTAGTATCAGCCGTTTTTTGCTCAAAAGCCGTGGTTTTTCATTTTACTTAAACGTAAAATTCAGCATTTTATGGCAGCTATCCTACGGGGATTTTAATAAAAAAGCCCCGCGATGGCGGAGCTATAATCAGGTTTTGGCAGTTTCAACTGGTGATTCCTTCCAATGAAAATAAGAATGCATAAATCAATGCTACATCTTCCAATGCTTTGAAACGGCCGGAGGCGCCACCATGGCCTGCTTCCATATTAGTTTTAAACAGAATTATGTTCTTATCTGTTTTCATTTCCCGCATCTTCGCTACCCATTTGGCCGGCTCGAAATATTGAACCTGGCTATCATGAAGTCCTGTTGTGATCAGCATATTTGGATACGCTTTTGCTTCCACGTTATCATAAGGTGAATAAGATTTCATATAAAAGTATTCCTCTTTATTAGCAGGGTTACCCCATTCCAAATATTCACCAGTCGTCAATGGAATACTTGGGTCACTCATTGTTGTGATGACATCAACATAAGGAACCTGGGCAATGATACCATTCCAAAGATCGGGACGCATATTGGTGATAGCACCCATCAATAGTCCACCTGCACTACCACCCTGTGCATATAGATGACCTTTCGAAGTATATTTTTCATTAATGAGAAATTCAGCACAATCAATAAAATCAGTGAATGTGTTTTTCTTGTGCATCATCTTACCATCATCATACCATTCACGACCCATTTCCTGTCCGCCCCGAACATGTGCAATGGCAACAACAAATCCCCTGTTTAATAAACTTAAACGATTACTGCTAAAAGTAGCATAGGAAGTAGCACCGTAAGAACCATAACCGGTTAGTAACAAAGGATGGCTTCCATCTTTTTGTGTTCCTTTTTTATAAACGATCGAAATGGGAACTCTTTTTCCATCTCTTGCCGTTGCAAAAGCTCTTTCAGTTACATAATCACTTTTGTCATATCCACCCACTACTTCATTTTGCTTTTTTAACTCTTTTGTTTTTGTATCCATGTTATAATCATACACAGAACCCGGTGTGATCATGGATTGATAGTTGAAGCGAAGCGTATTTGTATTAAAATCAGCATTTACTCCAACAGAAGAAAGATAAGCCGGCTCATCAAACTGGAGATAATGTTCTGATTTATCTTTTTGGTTTATGATCC